>CAMYLL010000319.1 GCA_947259235.1 uncultured Pseudodesulfovibrio sp.
GTTCCTGGCCGCCGTGCTGCTGCTTCGCATGAACGTGGAGCTGTGGCGCGATTCGAGGAGCGTTTGTCCTGCGGGCTGAACCGCCTCCCGTCGGGAAATTGCGAGTGTTGGCGGAGTCATGGAGGTGACGTCGTGCTGGTCAATGAAAAACGCATCCATACCCTGAACGGGGCGAGTGCCGGGTCCGGGCCGGTGGTCTACTGGATGAGCCGCGAGCAGCGCGTGGCCGACAACTGGGGGCTGCTTCACGCCCGCGAGCTGGCGGGCGGGACCAGGCCGCTGGTGGTCGCCTTTTGCCTTGTGCCCGGCTTTCTGGGAGCCACCCTGCGCCAGTACGACTTCATGCTCCGGGGGCTGGAGGCGGTCGAGGCCGAGCTGGCCCGGCTGTCCATTCCCTTTGTCATGCTCACTGGCGATCCCGGGCGGGAGATTCCGGGGCTGGCGGCGCGGCTGGGCGCCGGGGTCGTGGTCACGGATTTCGACCCCCTGCGCATCAAGCAGGCGTGGCAGGGGGACACGGCAGGCTCTCTGGGTGTTCCGCTCATCGAGGTGGACGGCCACAACGTCATCCCGGCGCGGCAGGTGTCGGCCAAGCAGGAATATGCGGCCCGCACCATCCGGCCGAAGATTCACAGGCTCTTTGGCGAGTATTTGGAGGAGTTTCCCGAGCTGACGCCCCAGCGGATCACGGACCCGGAGCTGGGCCTGGAGCTGGCTCCGGTGGACTGGCGCGCCGTGCGCGGCTCCCTGCGCGTGGACGAGTCCGTGGGCCCGGTGGCCCTGCCTGCGGGCGAGGCGGCCGGGCGCGCGGCCCTGGACCGGTTCATCGCCGAGCGGGTGGAGGGCTACGCCGGGGATCGCAACGATCCCAACGCGGACGCAACGTCCCGGCTCTCGGCCTATTTTCACTTCGGCCAGCTCGCGCCCCAGCGGGCGGCGCTGGCTGCCGCGGCCTCGGGCCGGGGAGAGGGGCAGGAGGCGTTTCTGGAGGAGCTGGTGGTGCGGCGCGAGCTGTCGGACAATTTCTGCCTGCACAATCCGCACTACGACAGCCTGCGCGGGGCCGCCCCATGGGCGCTCAAGACCCTGGACGAGCATCGGCACGACCCGCGCCCCCATCTCTACTCCCACGAGCAGTTCGATGCCGCCCGGACGCACTCCCGGCTCTGGAACGCGGCCCAGACCCAGCTGCGCGCGAGCGGATACATGCACGGCTACATGCGCATGTATTGGGCCAAGAAAATTCTGGAATGGTCGGCCACGCCCGAGGAGGCGCTGGAGACCGTGCTCGCTCTCAACGACCGCTACCAGCTCGACGGGCGGGACCCCAACGGCTATGTGGGCGCGCTCTGGTCCGTGGCCGGGCTGCACGACCGGGCCTGGAAGACGCGTCCGGTCTACGGCTCCATCCGCTACATGAACGAGAACGGCTGCCGTCGGAAATTCGACGTGGACGCCTACTGCGAGCGGTGGGAGGCGGCAGAGCGCGGCTAGCGCGCCCCCCGCGACCGGAGAAACCCGGCGTACAGCCTGTCCGTCCTGAGCAGGTGGCTCGTGGTCCAGTCCCGCAGGAACTCGAAGACCTCAAGGTCGATGATGTCGCTGCCTTTTTCGGACTTTTTTACGAAGTCATGCACCTGGTCCGTCAGCTCCCTGTGTTCCTCGACATGCCTGGCCAGCTCGTCCGCCGGGTATCCATGGTTTCGCAACAGGTGCTCCTCGTGTGAAAAATGGGAGTCCACGTAGCGCTCCAGCTCGGTGAGAATGTCGAGGACCGAGGCTGCGCCCGTGTCCCTGACGATCCCCTGAAACAGCCTGTTGGTGAGCACCACGAGCTGCCGATGCTGCTCGTCGATCGACTCCACACCCACCGAGTGGGCGTCGTTCCATTCAATTTGATCTGCCATGATACCATCCTGATGCATGCCTGGGCGCCTGCCGTTTGGGCCGGGCCGGCTTTTCAGGAATGATTACTCGAACACTCCGGCGAGGGCAACCGCGATTATTTCGGGAAAAGTCTGGATCGATCGCCGTTCGGAGCCGCCCGGGGTTGGTGATGGGGTGAAAGGGCAAAGCCGATGGAGGCTCATTCGAATACGGAAAAAGCCCTCACGCCGTGTGACGTAAGGGCTTGATTTCCAAGTGGTGCTCGGGGACAGAATTGAACTGCCGACACGGGGATTTTCAGTCGCAGAAGAGCAAATATCACAAGTCGTCACAAGTCGTCACAACCTGCCTAAGCTTCTTCTTTATCCCTTGACACATAAGACTTTTATGCTATTTTCTACCTTCATAACGTGACACAAGTCATCACGTTCTGTCATCGGAAAAACTAGTACTATTCTAGTACTGAATCGGAGGACGCGGTAGTGAGTAGGAAGTGGGTTGCACTAAAGAATGCCGACAACAAGGGCGGCGTCAGATACCGGGAGCATTCGTCCCGAAAGCACGGTGCTGTTCCCGATAGATACTACGCATTACAGTATTGGTGGCAGGGTAAGGTCATAAATGAGGGCCTCGGCTGGGCATCAGATAAATGGACTCCAGGGAAATGCTTCGACACTCTTAGTGAACTCAAGGAGAACCAGCGTCGAGCCAGTGGCCCTTGTACCCTCAAAGAAATGAGGGGCGAACACCTTGCAGAACGGGAACGGTATGCACAGGAACTCGAAGCCGAGACTGCCCGTAAAATCTCGATGCCTAATTTTTTCGATGAGTACTTTATCCCTGAAGCGGAGTCTCGTTGGAATCCAGAAACGACTCGCAAGGCTATAAGTCATATGAAGGTATGGATCGAGCCTGTTGTGGGAGACACTCCGTTGTGTGAGCTCACACTGGCTCATGCTCAGCGCATCAAGACTTCTATGGCAAAGGCCAATAGAGCCCCAAGGACGCAGCAATATGCTATGCGAACCTTCACCATGATTTGGAATGCTGCCAAGGACCACGGGATTACTGAACGGGAATGCCCCACCAAGGCGAGTTCATTCCGCCTGCCGAAAGTTGACAATGAGCGAATGCGAGTCCTGACATTGGATGAAGAAAAGGAATTGCTGGATGCGGTCAAGAAACGCAGTGAGCAGGCTCACGACATAGCTGTAGTAGCCCTGGACACTGGAATGCGCTTCGGTGAAATTGCATCCTTGAGATGGGGGCATGTGGACATGATCAGTGGGACCATTCTTGTCATGAACACCAAGACTTCTAAAGACCGTTCTGTTCCAATGACGCAGCGTCTGAAAGACTTGTTCTCTTCGTTTGAAGAAGAAAAGCCTAATAAGCTTGTTTTCGCCAATGTGAACGGTGAGCGACATCAGCAGGTGCCAAGCCTATTCAAACGAGCCGTGGTTGACGCCAAGCTGAACGAAGATGTTGACGATCCCAAGATGAAGTTCAGCTTCCATAGTTTACGGCATACAGCTGGAACGCGGTACTACCGCGCCAACAAGGATCTATATTTGACGCAGCGATTCCTTGGGCATTCGACGCCAGTTATGACGGCTCGCTACGCCAAAGTTGCTGATGAGGATATGCGCAAGGGTGTGGAAGCTATGGAACAGGCACAAAAACCAAAGA
>CAMYLL010000320.1 GCA_947259235.1 uncultured Pseudodesulfovibrio sp.
TGGATGCCGCCCATGAAATGCAGGTATTCCTCTTCGCACCGGGTGCGCACGGCATGGGGAATTTCGAACCAGATGCCCTCGGTCTCGAAGCGCAGGGGCGGCAGATCGAGCGGCGTGATGCCCAGGAGCTTGCCGCCCCTGACCGCCCGCTTCTCGTAGCCGGTGATCTGCTCCGTGACCTTGAGCCGGCCGAAGTGGACGCGGGTTCCGAAGCACGTCTTGGTCCCCAGCACCTCCAGAATCTCCGTGTCCTTGTTTCCCCTGGGGCGGGTGTAGTAGCCCACGCGGGCCTTGCGGGCGCGCACGGCCATGGTGCCCATGTCCAGGTCGTCCACCACGTAGCTCTGGCCCCGGTGCAGGTAGACCGCGCCCGGGTGCGCCTCGCGAAAGGCGCGGTGGGCGTCCAGAGTGCCGATGACCGGGCGTCTGCCCTCGCCGTCGGCCAGGGTCACGTCCTCGATGTGCATGGACTGCCCGGCGCCGCGCAGGTCCACGTCGCGATGGGGACGCTTGCGGTGGGAAACGATCTCGGCCGGGTGTCCCGCCGGGGTATCCACCACCTCGAACAGATGCCCTGCGGCCACCAGCTCGTCCACCCGCCGACCCACGGGCTCCTCGCGCAGGAAAGTCTCCCCCCGGCGCAGGGTCAGCTCGGCTGCGGCGCAGATGAGATGGCGGTCCATGATCACCGGGTTGTAGGGGTTGAGCATGGCCGACTCCGGCGGGCGGGAAAAGAAGTCGTCCGGGTGGCGCATGAAATACTGGTCCAGGGCGTCCTCCTGGGCCACCAGGGCGACGACGCTGTCGCGCGTGCTGCGGCCCACCCGGCCCCCGCGCTGCTGGGTGGCCATGATGGAGCCGGGGTAGCCGACCATGATGCAGACGTCCAGGCCGCCGATGTCGATGCCCAGCTCAAGGGCGGAGGTGGAGATGACGGCCAGCAGCTCGCCCGAGGCCATCCGGGCCTCGATGTCGCGCCGTTCCTCGGGCAGGAACCCGGCCCGGTAGGCGGATATCCGGTCCCGGAACTCGCCGCTGCGCTCTGCGGCCCACAGGGCAATGAGCTCTGTGAGCTTGCGCGACTGGCAGTAGACGATGGTACGCATCTCCCGGGCCAGGGCGGAACGCAGCAGCTGGATGGCGGCCTGGGCCGGGGAGCCGTCCGGGTTGATGAAGACCATGTGCCGCTTCCCCCGCGCCGCGCCGGACTCCAGGATGGGGTGGACATCGAGGCCGGTGAGCATTCGGCACAGCTCGGCCGGGTTGCCGATGGTGGCCGAGCAGAATATGAAGGTCGGCCGCGCCCCGTAATACTCGCACAGGCGCAGCAGCCGCCGGAAGACCATGGCCATGTGCGAGCCCATGACCCCGCGATAGGTATGGACCTCGTCCACCACCACGTAGCTCAGGCCCGAGAGGAACTCGGCCCAGGCCGCATGGTGCGGCAGCATGGAGAGGTGGACCATCTCCGGGTTGCTCAGGACCACGTTGGGCGGCGCGTTGCGGATCTTCTTGCGGAAGTGGGGCGAGGTGTCGCCGTCGTAGATGGCCGCCGTGGGCCTGCGCTCTTCCGGGAGCAGGGCGGCCAGCTCGCCAAAGGCCTTGAGCTGGTCCTGGGCCAGGGCCTTGAGAGGGAAGAGGTAGAGGGCCTTGGCCTCCGGGTCGGCCAGGCAGTGATCCATGACGGGCAGGTTGTAGCACAGGGTCTTGCCGCTGGCCGTGGGCGTGGCCACCACCACGTGGCGACCGGCGCGCACGAGGTCGGCGGCCTCGGCCTGGTGCGAGTAGAGGGAATCAATGCCCAGAAGGGAGAGCGCACCCGTGACGGCTGCCGACCAGGGGCGGCGCGGGTCCGCGTGGCGCGAGTCCGCACCCTCCAGGGTCCGGTGGTGGGCCACCTGGGGAGCCATGCGCCCGCTGTCGAGCAGGGCGGCGATATAGTCTGTAATGGGGTTGTCCACGAGGCCGAAGGGTAGTATGTCGAGAATATTGAAGCAATATAATTGTGCCGGACTGCCGGATGGCGCAAGAGCACTCTTGAGGAGAGCCGGTTGATGCGAAACACTCTCGCGTTTCAGGATAAGCTGGACAGACAGCAGAATATTCTCGTGGTCGACGATTCGAACTCGGTCCGGTACGCCATGGAAAAGCACCTGAGCCAGGCCGGTTTTGCCGTAACCCTGGCCGAGGACGGCGAGGAGGGGCTCGACCGGGCCCTGGAGGGCGACTTCGACCTGGTCATCACGGACATAGACATGCCCAGGATGGACGGCTTCGAGCTGTGCGCCAAGCTCAAGGGCGAGTTCAAGACCTCGGGCATCCCCATCATCATCCTCTCCACCCGCGACTCCGACGAACACGTGGAGCGCGGCTTTCGCGTGGGCGCGGACGCCTATCTTGCCAAGAGCGCGGACATCAGGGAGAACATCGAGCGCATCAAGGACATCGTCCGCGCCAGGAATTTTCTCACCGGCAGCCGGGTGCTGGTGGTGGACGATTCGTCGAGCATCCGCCTCTTCCTGCGCGTCGGCCTGACCGAAAACGGGTTCACAGTCAAGACCGCGTGCAACGGCCGGGAGGCCCTCGACGTCCTGGACGAGTTCAAACCCGACCTGATCATCACGGACCTGATGATGCCGGAGGTTGACGGCTTCGAGCTGTGCCGCAGCCTGAAGAAGACGGAATTCGCCTCGGTTCCGGTGGTGGTCATGTCCACCCTGTCGGACAAGGCGATCATGCGCCGCCTCATGCGCGAGGGCGCGGCCTCCTGCCTGATCAAGCCCTTTACCGTTCCCCAGCTCTCCATGGTCATCGAGGAGATATTTTCATCCAACTTCCGCCTGCTGCTTGAAGAAAAGGAACGGCTGCAGATGGAGCACAGGCTGACCCTGAGCGCCATTGCCAGCCTTGTCCAGGCCCTGGAGGCCCGCGACAGCCTGACGCGCGGCCACTCCGAGCGGGTGGCCCTGATCGCCGTGGGCATCGGCGAGGAGCTGGAGTTCAAGCCCGCCGAGCTGGAGCGGCTGCTGCTCATCGGCAGGTTGCACGACCTGGGCAAAATCGGCGTGCGCGACGACGTGCTCCTCAAGAAGGACCGGCTGAACACCAGGGAATACGAACACATCAAGGATCATTCGAGCGTGGTGGCGGACATCCTGCGGCCCATCGAGAGCCTGCACGACATCCTGGAGGTGACCACGTCCCACCACGAACGGTGGGACGGCAAGGGGTATCCCGACGGGCTGGCGGGCGAGGCCATCCCCCTCAAGGCACGCATCATCTCCGTGGCCGACGTCTACGAGGCCGTAACCTCCGAGCGCCCCTACCGCGACTCCATGCCCCCGGGCGTTGCCTTGGAGATCATCCGCGAGGAGCGCGGCAAACAGCTCTGTCCCACCTGCGTGGACGCCTTCATGCGCTGGTTCGAGAAGACCGGCGGCGAGGCGAAACTGCCCGAGGACTATCGCAACCACTGACCACGCCATGTCCGGCCGGGCCGGACGCGAAGCCAAACAAAAAGGCCGATGAGAATCAAGACGTTTCCCATAACTGTTGATACATATGCAAGAAGCC
>CAMYLL010000321.1 GCA_947259235.1 uncultured Pseudodesulfovibrio sp.
CAGCCAGCTGGGGCCAGTGGGTTATGAGCAGCATCTGCTGGCGGTCGGCCAGGGCGCGCAGCTTGGCCCCCACGGAGTTGAGGGTCATGCCGCCGATGCCCGCGTCGACCTCGTCGAAGATCAGGGTGGGCAGGGTGTCGTGGTCTTCGGCCTTGTCTCCGCCCATGGTCACCAGGGCGAGCAGAAAGCGCGACAGTTCGCCGCCCGAGGCGATCTTTTCCAGAGGCTGGGCGGGCTGGCCCGGGTTGGGGACCCACATCAGCCGCCCGCGCAGGTCGTCGCAGCCGGGGTACAGCTCGCGGGCTTCAAAATCGAAATGTACCGTGACGTGCTCCGAAAAACCGAGGTCCTTGAGCTCCTCCACGATGCGTTGCGAGAGTTCCTTTGCCGCCTTCTGCCGGGCGCGGCCCAGGGTGGTCAGGGTTGCCTTGAGCGCTTTGGCCGCCGCGTCCTCCTCGCCCTTGAGGGCCTTGAGGTCCAGGGCGCAGGCGTCGAGGAAGGAGAGGTTTTCGTCAATCTCCGCCTTGAGGTCCACGATCTCGTCGAGGCCGCGCTTGAGCTTGCGTTTGAGCTTGGCCAGCTCGTAGAGCCGCGATTCGATGTCGTCCAGGCTCATGTAGTCGTCGTCGTGCTCCTGGCCTTCGGGCCCCCGGCGCAGACGGGAATCGAGATCGTGGAGCATCATGCGTAGCTCCTCGATGGCCTCGCGGTCGTCCTCGAAGCCGGGAAAGAGCCGGGCGATGATCTCCATCTCGCGGGTGAGCAGGGTCATGGAGTCGAGCAGGGCGACCTCGCCGTGCAGGATGTTCAGGGCGTTTTGCAGACACTCGCCCGCCCGTTCGCGGTCCTTGAGGGTCTTCTTGCGCTCCTCCAGGTCGTCCTCCTCGCCGGGGCGGGGGTCGATCCTGTCGATTTCCTTCTTCTGATATTCGAGAAATTCCCGCTGCTTGGCGACATCCTCGTACCGTGCCTTGAGCTTGGCCTTGCGTTCGAGCACGTCATGGAGAACGGCCAGGTTCTTGTTGCGCGCGGTCAGCAGCGTCTTGTCGGGCAGGAAGGAATCGAGCACTTCGGCCTGGAAGGATGGGGAGAGGAGCTTCTGCTGGCCGTGCTGGCTGGTATGAATGACCAGACTGCCGCCCATCTCGCGGATGGTGGGCTGGGAGGAGAGCTGGTCGTTGATGAAGACCCGGCTGCGGCCCGTCTCGGCCGAGAGCTCGCGTCGGATGACCGTCTCGCCCTCGGGCAGGACAAAGAGCGCCTCCACCGAGGCCTTTTCCTTGCCGGGCCGGACCAGCTTGACGTCCATGCGTTCGCCCATGAGAAAGTCCACGGCGCGCATGATGAAGGATTTGCCCGCGCCGGTTTCGCCGGTCAAGGTATTGAGACCCGGGGAAAACTCTAATTCCACGTCCTCTATGAGGGCGAGATCCCTGATGCGCAATAGTTCGAGCATGGTTCGTGCTTCCTCCCCTTCCTCCGGTCCTTTTGTCCCCGAAACGTGTTGTCGGCGCATGGCGTGGCCGGGTACGGGCCGGGTACGGGCGGCTGAGCGCATGACGGCTCAGGCGCTCATGGATTGTCTTGATGTATCATATCAGGTTTCCACCGAAAGTCTCGCGAAAAAGCCGTGTCCGGGGTCCTGCCCCGCCGTCCTCGCGCCCGGGGGAGCTAGTGAAACAGCAGGGCGCGGTCGTCCCGCGGCGTCGGTCCGAGGGCTTCGCGGTATCGGGGGTCCTTATACACCATGGCGGCCCGGTGGAAAAGGGGCGCGTATGCGGGCGGATAGCGCCGGTCGGCGCAGTCGGGCGGGATGTCGCAGGGCGTGTCCGGCCGGGCGAGGTCAAAGGCGCGCCGCAGGGAGCCCTCGTGCCACAGGTCCAGGCCCTGGCGTTCGGCCATGGCGGCCAGGCTGACCATGGCCTGGAGGGTGGAGAGGCAGGAGGCCGGGGCGTCGGGGCCGAGGAGTGCCGCCATGCGCGGGCGGGCGGAGCCGAGGGTGGTTCTGGCCAGGTCGGCATCACCAGCATACAGGGCGAAGGCGGTCACCTGGGCATCGTACCACAGGCCGTGGCTCCCCTTGGAGGCGGCTTCGCTGCGGCCGAAGGCGCTCCCGCCCAGCCATTCGAGATAGCTGGTGAACCATGCCGTGGCGGTATGGGTGACGGCTGGGCTCCAGGCCGGGGAGGGCGTCAGGATGCGCGCCGCCTCCGCCGCCTGTATCAGGTCGCGGGTTTCGATGATGCCGGTGGGCTGGCCCGCAGGCTCGCCGGGGCGGGAATGGGCGTGGGCCATGTCGGGCCGGGTGCGGGTCACCGAGTCGCAGCACCAGGACCAGATGAGGGCGGTCCCCTTGCCCGCATACTCGGCGTTGCCTGTCAGGTACCAGGCCAGGGCCAGGGTCAGGGCGTCGCGCGACATGCGGCGCAGACGCAGCCGGTCATAGGTCGCGGCGCAGGGGCTCGCGGTGGGCCAGTCGGGATCGGCCGACCAGTAGTCGTGCAGGTCGCCGCCCGGCGGCGGGCCGGGTTTGAGGACCACTGATTCGGCCGGTGCGGTCATGGCCCTGTCCGCGTCGCTGACGAGGGCGGCCAGGGCGGGCATGATGGCCGGATCGCGGGCCAGCACCCGCGCCTTGGTCCGCGCCATGACCTCGGGCGAGAGTGTGAGGGTATCCGGCAGCGCGGCGGGCGAATCGTCGGCCCGGGCCGGGCAGGGCCATGACGCCGTGATCGCCAGCGCGGCCAGCAGGACGGGCGTCAGGATCAGACCCGCAGGAAACCGTCGCGCGGCGCGGTGCAGGTCCGGCATGGTCACCCTTTGAGCTTGGTGACCATCTTGAGCATGGTGTAGATCGGCACGGGGCCGCCGGGCACGTCCCGGGACATGAACTTCGATGCGCGGCGGAATCGCAGCTTCTTGTAGAATTCCAGGGCGTCCGTGTTCGCCTCGTAGCAGTAGAGGGTGATGGTCGGGTAGCCCATGGAGCGGAACTCCGATTCGATCCAGTGGATGAGGGCGCGCCCGACTCCCTGGCCTTGGTAGGCCGGGTCCACCCAGAGCTCGGTGATGGTGTTGTCGAGGTACATGACAAAACCGACCACCCGGCCCATGACCTCGGCCACGCCGGCCCGGCTCATGCCGCTGCGCACGGCGCGTTCGGCCTCGTTTTCATCGTACCACTCGCGCACGTACTGCTCGGGCATGAAGGTGGCGTAGCTCGCCGCGAAGGCGTCGCGCAGGATGTGCTCCATGATGAAGACGTCGTCCTGGGTCGCGGGTCTGGTATAGGGGATGCTCATTGTTTCAACCTCGGATCGAGCAAATCCCGGAGGGATTCGCCAAGTAGGTTATAGCCAAGGACCGTGACCAGGATGGCCAGGCCGGGGAAGACTGAGAACCACCATGCGATGCCCAGCACCTCCTTGCCTTCCAGGAGCATGTTGCCCCAGGAGGCATCGGGCGGCTGGACCCCGAGGCCAAGGAACGAGAGGGACGATTCGGTAAGGATGGCCCCGGCCACGCCAAGGGTGGCGGAGACGAGGACCGGCCCGATGGCGTTGG
>CAMYLL010000322.1 GCA_947259235.1 uncultured Pseudodesulfovibrio sp.
AGCCAAGAGGATCGCGAAGTCCTCGGCCAATCCGTATGATGGAATGATCATTCGCAAGGCCGAAGGCGTCCAGCAGATCGGGCTTGGCCTGTATCGCCGAAAGATCCTCTCTCTCGCCGCACTTATGGCCAGGACGGTCGGCAACCGTGGCCTGCTCCGCATGACCCTGCCCGGGGGCAAGGGGTGGCTCCTCGTTGTTGTCGACGGCCATATATGGGCCGATGGCGGCGACATGATCGGTCCTTTGGATGAGGTCGACCAGAAATTCAGCGAATGGGTCGGAGCTGAAAGCGATTGGGATGTCTGCCGGGAAATGGACATAGCCGAATCTCTTGCAGCCATTGAGGACGCCCTTGCCGGTCTTTCACAAGAAGGCTTGTCTTCGCTTGAGGTTATGCCAATCCGGGGTGCCACAAGGCGGAAGGTTCTTGTTTTTATGGTCATTCTGGTGGCCCTGATCGTGGGAGGCAAGTTCATTTTGCAATCCTATGAGCAATACCGTCGGGATCAGCTCATCGAGCAACAACGTCTTCTCCAGCAGCAAGCGAATTCCTCTCAGCCAATCGCAGCAGATGAATTCGCCCGTGAGTGGGAGGACGCCGTGAAGCCGGGGGCTGTTTTCGACCAGGTTGTTCAGGCATGGAGGGTCTCTCCTGTCAACCGTCGTGGTTGGCAGATTGTACAATGGGTTTGGGCGGACGGCGTAATCACCGAGACCTGGACTCGTAACCATGGCGCCCGCTATTCCGAGGCTCCCTCCGTACCGAATCCGGGGAACCAGAATAATTCCTATGTGAAGAACCCCCTTGCAATTACCGGCCAGCCCCGTGGCGCACAAGAGTTGGTGGGCATCAAGGAAGTCAGCGTCATGCTCTATGATCTTTGCCTGGACTTGAGAGGCAATCCAGAGATTACCTGGGGCGACCCTATCAAGAAAGTTGTCCACGAAGGTGGAATGGAAAAGGAGATGGAAGCCCCGTTCCGGCGTGCCCTTTGGCGCGTGACAGGTCTCGGGGTCATGCCCGAAGGGGTATCGAATAGGCTGAACAGCATCCCGGGTCTGGTTTTAGAATCGCTGGATTGGAATAAAGGAAAGTGGGTTATCCAAGGAGGAGTATATGGGAACTCGTAGCTATATGTTGTGGTTTGTCTTGTCTGTCCTGGTTGCTGTTCCGGCCTTTGCCGAAGGCGAACAGGTGCAGGCGCCGGAAGTGCCCAAGGAGCCGGTTACCCTTGGCGACGTAAGCGACCTGGATGACCAGATCCTCAAGCTGCGCAAGAATCTTGAGATCGAGGATCTTCAGATCAAGATGGAAGAACTTCAGAAACGCCGTGAGGCTCTTGATAATCCGACCGACATCAATTCTGCCCAGCGTGACGCCGGCGAGAATATCGGTTGGGGGCCTGATGTGGTTCCTGGGCAGGGATACCTTCCTGTCGTGAGTTCCATTTACGGGACGGACAAGCTCACTGCGGTTCTGGTGTACCCCGACGGGAGTGAGGCCAAGGTATGGGAAAATGATCCGCTTCCTTCCGGTCTGCAGGTGAAGAAGATCACCTCCCGGGGGGTCACCGTTTCAAAGGATGACAAGCTGTTTCCGCTTCGTTTCGGAACAGTGGACGATACCAACATTCAGGAGCGTGGCAATGCTGTTCAGCAGTAGGAGCAATCGAGGCGCCAGGGATTGGCCCGCCGACGTCGAGCCCTCCCCTTCCCTGCAGCCTTTCATCGTCTGGCAGGGGCGGGACTTGTACATTTCGGAAGAGGTGTACGAGCGGGATCCTTTCTTGGCGACTTATACCTCGCGGCTCAAAGAAGCGGGCTATGACTTCAAGAGTTATTGGCTCAAAATTCAAAAATTTGCTGAGGTTCGTCAAAAGGTAAACGCGGGTGCGGAGGCGGACAAAACGTATATCGAATCCGAGATCATCGGATACCTCAGCAAGGCCATTGAGCAGCGTGCATCCGATGTGCACATTGAAATATACAAGAACCATGCAACCATCGCATTTCGCGTTGACGGGTTGCTCCGCGTTGTCCAGGAACTGCGTGTTGAGGTCGCCAAAGGCATCGTCAGCGTCCTCTACGGCACATGGTGCGACGTTGGTGAAGGCACATATGCCGAACACACGTTCCAGAGCTCCCGAGTGTCCGACGAAAAGGTTCCGGACGGCCTGCACGGTATTCGTATCGAGCGAGGTCCTCATCACCAGGGCCAGTTCATGGTGCTTCGTCTCCTCTGGTACAATGACCAAGGTCAGAAGTCCCTCCAGGACCAGCTCCAGATCCGAGGATTCTCAGAGTCCAACATTTCCACGATACGAGCCGTCTGCGAACGTCCCGAGGGGCTGAATATCAGTGCCGGCCCCACCGGCTCCGGCAAGTCGACGACCATCCGCGATATCCTTGAGTCGATCTTTGCGGTTCGTCCCGAACAGCAGGTTACGACCATTGAGGACCCGCCGGAAGCTCCCATCCGGGGCGCAAGGCAGTTGCCTGTCGTGGATAACGACGCCATCAGCCGTGACAACGCTTTCGAAGAGCGCATCAAGACGGCCATGCGTGCGGACCCCGACATTCTGATGGTTGGCGAGATCCGTGGACCGCGCACGGCCGCATTGGCCATCGAGGCGTCACTTACGGGACATCTCGTGTACACGACGATTCACGCGTCATCCACCTTCGGCATCCTGACGCGCCTGGCCAGGCTCCTGGCCAAGCATGACAAGGATACTCCGAGCAATGTATTGCGCGACATCTGCGACCATACGCTGATCTCAAGTCTCGCCTTTCAGCGGCTGTGTCCCGTCTTGTGCGATAGTTGCAAGCTTTCCCTTCTGGACAAGCCGCAGATGCTTTCTCCGGGTAGAATCCTGGGAATTTTGGCTGCTTACAATCCCAACGAGTCACAGGCCTTGTTGGAACAATTCAAGTCGGGCCGTGCGATTGAATCCATGATGAGCGAGCATGAGGAGTCCCTGAAGGGGGTATGCGTCACTGATCCGAAGGGGTGCGAGAAGTGCTCGGGCACAGGCATTCATGGTCGTGTCGTTTTGGCGGAAGTCATCGCCACCGATGTCCAATTGTTCAATTGGGTCAAGGAAAAGGGCGTGGATTTCGCACGCCAGCGGTGGATTGCTGACCGTGCTCGCCATGGCAGTTCCGGTGGTCAGACGATTCAGGCCCATGCCCGTGAAAAGGTCAAGACCGGCTTCATCGATCCGTATCATGCGGAGCTGAGGATCGGCCGACTTATGGTCGACCAACGTCTTGAGGACGACAGGTTCGACAACTGGGAAGTTGAACTCATGGGGATCGTATGAGCAAACACAAGATATTCAAGAAGAATACGGAACCATCGCCGCTGTACAAGACCGTTACCCGATTGCGCCTGTCTGGCGCCATGCGGGCGCCGGTCTACGAAAAGGCTTCCGCTCTCATGGAAGAGGGGGCCGGTATCGTGGACGCGCTTTCCGAGATACATGACCGCCGTCTTCGATCGCGAGGCCGGATGGATCCGATTGTCGGAATGCTCAAATGCGTGGTCTACGACATTT
>CAMYLL010000323.1 GCA_947259235.1 uncultured Pseudodesulfovibrio sp.
GGGGACCGCCACCTATCTGGTCAGCGTGCTCTCCGACACCTTGCCGCCGTTTATTCTGTCGACCATCATCTTCATCCTCGGTTCGATCATTTCGTTTGCCACCGGGACATCCTACGGCACCATGGGAATCCTCATGCCGCTTGCCATTCCGCTCTCGTTTGCGCTCCAGCCGGACCCGAACTTCGTCATTCTCAATGTCGGCTCCGTGCTCACCGGCGCCATCTTCGGCGATCATTGCTCGCCCATTTCAGACACCACGATTCTCTCTTCCATGGGAGCGGCCTGTGATCACATCGATCACGTCAAGACACAGCTGATCTACGCCGTGACCGTGGCCCTGGTCGCCATTGTCGCCGGGTATATCCCCGCCGGTCTCGGCATGCCCGTGTACCTGACACTGCCTGCCGGAATCGTCGTCCTTGGGCTTGTTGTCCGTATCTTCGGCAAACGGGTGGAGGCATAGGAAAGACCCTGCCAGTCGTTTTCCCGGGCACTGTTCCGGGGAATAGGATGTGTTGAGTAATAGGGCTGCGCCTCAAGGCGCAGCCCCTTTTCCGTTGTTATTCGGATGAAGGCTTGACCGACATAATTGAGTGAAGGGACGCATGGGCCGGATGAAACGAAAAAGCCCTCCGCAAGGGCAAGACGTTTTCCATAAATGTTGAAAAAATGCCCCCTGTTTCAGGAGGCATTTTCGTTGTTCTTCACCGAGATGTTGTACTTTTGATAGGCAGTTGATTATGACGTTCGCATTATTTGGAGTCGGGGTATTTAAGCATCACGTTGAACTTTATACGGGAGACAACACCGTTCTGTTTTCCGCTGGAAATTCCTCCTTCTGCTTTGAACCAAGAAAGAACGGTTACTCCGGATTT
Organism: uncultured Pseudodesulfovibrio sp.; assembly: GCA_947259235.1. GTDB lineage: Bacteria > Desulfobacterota > Desulfovibrionia > Desulfovibrionales > Desulfovibrionaceae > Pseudodesulfovibrio. The sequence continues at coordinate 876 of CAMYLL010000323.1, forward strand.
ACCAGAGCGGTCAGAGCTTTCTTGGGACGAGACAGCCACATCAAATTGGACCTCTTGTCTCTCCCCAATAGAGCCTCCACCGTGAGTGTTTCTGGCTTGACCTACTTTGGCTCCACGTTCTTCTGCATACTGTTGGGCTTCGTCAACCCCATCAATGACTTGCTTCAAAGACTCGGCAATAAATTCTTTCAAATCCATAGTGAATACCTCGTGTTGTGCTTTGTGGACACCATAGACGCAAGTCGTTGCAATGTCTTCAAAGTCAAAACGTATACAAAAGCAGTTTAGGAATAGACATGCTTCATCCGTTAAACAACCCAGCGAAGGATCGCCCAATATACAGAGCGATGCCTTCATTGCAGCCAGATATCCAAAGGAAAGATCCCGTGAATATGAGGCCAATCTTCAATCATAAGGGAAAACCATGTTCCAATATTACCAGCAAGATAGAGGAGGGGTAAAATATGATCCATTACAACCTCCCTCTATCTTGAAAGACGATAGCTGATAATACATAAAATGCAAGATAAGCTGTTCAACAGTAGGATGACTACCATCTTGTACAGGTAAGATTTGTTGATTAGACAACCTGGGAAAATATTTTACCCACAAGAGGAACCCCCTGTTCGTTATGACAAACAGGGGGTTACGATTGATTTTAAGCGTTTTCGTCAACATTTATGGAAAACGCCTTGCCGCAATGGAGGGCTTCTTGTCTCGTCGGTTGGTTGGATTGCTTGGGATCAGCCCCAGAGCTTGAGACCGGTGGGCTCGTCGTAGACGCGGTTCAGTGCGTCGCCGGGAATCTCGGTGATGACGGCTTCGGCAGCAAAGATGATGTTGCCCGTCATGGCGTGGCCGCCTAAGCACCGGCATTTGTCATCGCCCAGTGTGAGATGGAGGTGGACGAAGGTCTCGCCGTCGAGCAGGGAGACGTTGCCGATCCCCGCCAGGATTTCGACGTGGTGGTCTATGGTGTGGGTCTCGTATTCGCGGGTGTCCTGGTGATAATAGCCGAGGGAGGCGCTCTCCATGGCCCCGATGACCTGGATGGAGCCGCGCGTGATGGCGTTTTCACGGCAGACGCGGGTCAGTTCGCTCACGAGGTCTTCGCCTTTTCTCAGTCGCTGCATGATTGTTTTGCTCATGGTCGTGTCTCCGGTCTTATCGTTGGTCCCCGGCAGGGGGTTACATCTCGATCCTGACGTTTTCGGGGCTGAGCCTGCGCTCCAGGCGCTTGGCATAGAGGCTCATCAGGTAGCTGGGGAGGAAATAGAGGATCGCCACGGTGGTGACTATCTCGAATGGGTAGATCATGATCCGGTTGTTGATGGCATAGGCGGCCCGGGTCAGCTCCATGACACCGATGATGTAGACGAGGGAGGTGTCCTTGAAGGCGGCGATAAACATGCCGACCAGGGCGGGGAGCATCTGCTTGAGCGCCTGGGGGAGGATGATCTTGCGCATGATCTGGAAGTAGGTCAGGCCGGATGCCTTGGCGGCCTCCACCTGGCCTACGGGGATGTTCTCTATGCCGCCGCGCACGGTCTCGGCGATATAGGCGGCAAAGAAGAAGGTCAGGGCGATGGTGCCTGTCCAGAATGTCTGGATGTCGATCTTGAAAACGATGCCGAAAATGACGGCGTTGGTCCAGAAGATCACGAGAATGAGCGGAATGCTCCTGACGAATTCGATATATACCGTGCTGGGAATCCGAAACACGCGGTTCTTGGCCGTGCGGCCCATGCCCACCAGCAGGCCGATGAAGAAGCTGCCGATGATGGAGATGACGGCGATGAGGATGGAGCCGGACAATCCGCCCAGACCCATGAAGAACTCCGTGTCGTCTCCGTTGGGGAAGCGCCAGATCAGGAGCGTGGTCAGGTTGTTCCAGATCACCTCGAAGTTGAACCGGGCGATGGCCGTTCCCGTTTTATATATGAGATAGCCCAGCATGATCACGAACAGTCCCTTGGCCGAGACGACCAGCCCCTTGGCGGAGAGGCTCAGCGCACGGCGCAGCGGGGAGATGGTCCGCGATGCGTCGGGGGCCCTGCGGAAGTGCCACAGGACGCGCTCCATGAGGCTGCCCAGGAGGTTGAAAGGCAGGAATATGAAATCGGCGACCTTGCGCAGGAGAGGCTCTTGTCCCTTGGGCAGGATTTTGAGCCTGATGTTCACCATGTTCAGGATGGCGGCGATGGACAGCGACAGCAAGCTGTACACGGCGGTGGCCACGGTCATGGCCTCGAAGGTGTGATAGGTCAGGGAATAGACCTCCTGCATGGACCAGCACAGCTCGGCGACGCCGATGGTCATGGCCAGGGAGGTGTTTTTCATGTTGTTGAGGAATTCGCTGCCCAGGGGCGGGATGATCTCCCTGAAGGAGAGGGGCAGGATGATCTTACGCAGGGTCTGGGTGAAGTTGAGGCCCGAGGAGTACGATGCCTCCAGCAACCCCTTCGGGATGGACTGGATGCCGGCCCGGATGATCTCGGCCATGAATGCGCCGGTGAAGATGCCGCAGCCGATGGTGGCCGTCCAGAACTCGAAATTCATCTCGAAGAGTTTGAAACGAAGCTCTTCGGGGAAGGCATAAGGGAGCGCGAAATACCAGAAGAAGAGCTGGATCAGCAGGGGGGTGTTTCGAAACAGCTCCACATAGCAGGTGGAG
>CAMYLL010000324.1 GCA_947259235.1 uncultured Pseudodesulfovibrio sp.
GAATTCGTCGAACAGCTTCGGAGGTCCAAGGCAAAGAGACTGTTCCCCAAGCTCACCAAGAAGGATGCAAAGGACAGATACAGCCGCTCCGTTTCCCGTTGGTTCACGGTCTACGCCAAAAAATGCTCCGTCCACCACGGCACGAAGGGGAAGAAAATCTTCCACAGCTTCCGAGACTGCGTCACCCATTGGTGCGAGACCAATAACGCTCCTGAAAAACAGGCAGCAAGGCTGGTGGGCCACACATGGAAAAACATCACCTACGGGCGATACTCCCGAGACACTGCTCCCTCGACTATGCTTCGCGATGTCGTTTCCAAAATCGACTACGGCATCGACTTCGCATACCTCAAGGAGTCGAAGTACGTGCTCAAGGTACCCCAGAGGCCGTAATCCACCTCTCTGTGCCCCGCGCCCGCCTTACGGCCATGCGCTTTTCCGTGACAAACGGTCCTACGGCGCATACCCCAGCGGCCGTTGTAAGGGCGGGTGAATCTGGGATGATCGTCTACATCAGGGCAGGCGCGTAGAGACTTTTTTTTGCCGGGGCGAACAATGTGTCGTCCGACTCCACAAAAACGCTTCTACGGCGAAGTGTGGGCCTCGTGGATGGCTTTGATGGTTGACCTCCTGTCCCTGTTATGCACTACAAGATCAGGTAGCAGTCAGATTGTTGATTCTGGTCTTTCTGGTGTATGCTGTTTCCACACTCCAATAACATAAGCAAAACACAATACAACTATATCACTCGCTGCGCTCGTTCCATTACTCATATACTTTTACACGAAATAACCGCCACCAGCACTTTTCCTGGCGTTAATACTTCTGGTCAACAGTGAGTGCGGTGCCGTACATTGATATGGACTCCTCCTGCATGAGAACCGTGAGTCTGTCCCAGTGTCGTGCCTTCACGATGAAGGAATCGTGAATGGGCAGGCACGTGATTCCCATCCCAGCGAGGCGCAGAAGGATGCCTTCAGCGATACACGACTCCTCATACATCAACGTCCTGCCTATTCCGCTGTAGAAATGCTGGCTGATTGCTGCATGCTTGGCCTCAAACTGATCCAGCAGGGGCTTGATCTCCTTGATCCGTGCCTTGCGTTCATCATCGGGCAGGCCGCGTTTCTCCGCCTCTTCGACGATCCTGCTGCGGATGGCGTTGACCGCCTGCTTCCGGCTGGAGGCGTTCAGGATCATATTCACGTACACCTTCATGGTGTCCCGGACCGCTGCGGGCTGGCCCGTCAGGGTGTAGACATCATCCACGGGCTCGGGCTGGCCGGAGCGCAGGTACAGGGCGTTCAGGTGCATGCCGGAGAAGTCAATCTCGCACACTGGTTCGCCGTCGATGGTCAGCTTGCGCCGATACTCCTTGGGCAGGTTCTGGATGTAGTGGCCCGTGAACCTGCCGCCCTGCTTCCAATCACCTTGATTGAACACGCGGTACAGAGTGGTTGCCGTGTCGTCGAAAGGCGGCTTGTCCGTGAGGCCGTGTCGGTATCGTTGCGCGAGGTCTCGCCTGTCCGCAGCGGTCAACTCTAGCCATATTTCCGAGGACGCGATCTGCGCGTTGATCTTCGCCACGTTTTTGCGCATGCGGTTGATCTTGGGCTCGTCCGCGAACTCCATGAGCGGCTTGTGGCCGTCCTTGCGCTTCGCCCCCTTGAGCACAATCAGTTCGCGCTCCCGGCGGACCATATCCGGCTGGAAGTCGGACTTCACGAACTGGATAACAAGCTGGTCAGTGGCCTTCATCACCGGGGCGCGGGCGCAGTCGTCCATTTTGAAGCCGGGCTTGGCCTCCACGTAGCCCCGCTCCTCCAAGGCGTCCACAAGTGCCACGTAGGGCGTGTACCCGATACTGAGCTTGTTGTAGCGGGTGCGGGTCTTGTAGCGGTTGGCGTCCCGAGAATAGGCCACGTACAGGTGCTCGCCCCATGCTACCGCCCGGTATAGGTTCATTAGGATGTTGACGAGGTTGGCCTTATACTGCCTGCGGTTCCGGTACGGCTCTCCTCGGTAGAACTCGAACTCGTTCAGCAGCCGGTCGGCAAGTTCCAGCACCCTCGGATGGTCGCTGGTCAGGGTGTGGTCCACCTTGCGTTTGTAGTCGTATTTGTTGGGCAACGTCTTCTCCTTGGCGTGATCAGGCAGCGGTTATGCCCTGCCGGACCACGACCTGTCCAGTACATGCCCAAAGTGAGGGTGCCCAAATTTTGGTGCAGGTCCAAAACACGATCTGAATGCGGGATGTCGCGATGGGGGAGTCAGTGATCGTGTGGATTTTCAACAAGAAGTATTGTCTCGTCGTGGTTCTGCTTCATCTCATTTCTGACGCGCTGGACCGACTTGGTGCTGATGCCGAGCTTTTTTGCGATGGCTGAGTGAGTCGCTCCATCGGCAAGCATCTCGCTGATGACGTCTTTGTCGAGTGTCGCGGGCCTGCCCTTATATTTGCCCTGCTCCTTTGCCTTTGCGATTCCGGCCAACTGGCGTTCTCTGCGCAGGTTTGTCTCGAACTCTGCGAACACGGCCAACATCTGGAGAAAGCACTCGCCTGCTGCAGTGCTGGTGTCGATCTCCTGATCGAGGATTACCAATGCTGCGCTCTTGTCCGCGATCTCGTTTTTGATCTGGAGCAGTTCGAGCGTGTTTCGGGCAAGCCTATCCAATTTCCAGACCACCAACTTGTCTCCCTCACGAAGAACGGTCAGCAGCAGTTCCAGCTTGGGCCGTCCGTGCCTGCTGGATGCGCTGGCTTTCTCTTCGTGGATGATGGCATCGGGGAACTTTGACTTGATGTCCTTGATCTGAGCGAGCGGGACCGACCGGAACGCCACCTTGCGATGGGGCGAGATCGACGCGTTGAACGGCGTCGGCGGCGCCATCGAGTCGGGCGCTTCGGGAGCGGAGTCCCGGTCGTCGCGGGGCCGGGTGCGGGGCGCGCTGATGAAGCGACGGGCGGCGCTGGCCACGTTGGCCAGGCCCTCCTGACGCGACGCCTCGGCGATCTGTTGGGCGACGCGCAGCTGCAACCGAATCGTCCGGTCGGGGCGACGCAACAGGCTCAACAACCCCCTGCGAAGCATGTCGTTCGAACTGGGAACGGGTTCGGCCTCGGGGATGGGCCCCGGCTCCCGCAGGGGGGTGTCGGGCGCCGGGTCGAGAAGCATCGTCGTCATGATCGCCCCGGCCGCGCCGTCGACGGTGGCGTGATGGACCTTGCTGAGGACGGCGAAGTCGCCACTGGCCAGGCCCTCGATCACGTAGACCTCCCAGAGCGGGCGGGTTCGGTCACACGGCCGGGCGATGATGCGCGCAACCTGATCGGCCAGCTGGGTGTCGTCGCCGGGTGGGGGGAGCGCGATCTCGCGGATGTGGTAGTCGAGGTCGAAGTTGGGGTCCTCGATCCAGTAGGGCCGGTCGAGCCCGAAGGGCACCTCGACGAGGCGACGGCGGAGGGGCTCGAACATGTCGAGGTGGGACGCGTAGGTGTCCTTCACGGCCTGGAACGCGTCGTAGCCGTCGGAC
>CAMYLL010000325.1 GCA_947259235.1 uncultured Pseudodesulfovibrio sp.
GCTGCCCGTAGGTGAGGGTCAATGCCTGTTCTGCATAGGGCGTGGCGTTTTCAGATGCGGCGGCCGTTCGTGATTCAAGGATCAGCCGTCTGAGCAGGCCGAGGCGGAACCGGGCCGCTTCCGCCAGCAGTGCGTCCCGGCGAGGGGATGGTTGGGTGGCCCGGCTCGCCTTGTCGGCCATGACGGCCAGGGCTGTCTGCTGGAGTCGGGTCATGGCAAGGTCGCTTTCAGGAAGAGTGGAGACGGTGATTCGGGCCAGCATCTGGCTGCGCAGGGCCGGGTCAATGGCAAGGGAAGCGCAGGTGGTCAGCCGGTCGATGAGTTCACCGGCAACTTCGGCGGCATGGTCAAAGGCGTCCTGCCTCTTGGTGGAAGTATACCAGTTCCATGCCGCGCGCATGTCGGATATGCCCGCGCACTGCATGGGAGGAGCGGATTGGTCTGGCAGCCGTGCGGCCAGGCTCTGGTCCGGCTCGGCCACCCTTGTCGTGAGGCGTTCCAGGGCGGAGCTCAGTTCTTTGTCCGGATCGGTGGCGCCGAATTCAAGGGAGGCCCGTTTGGCGCCGGGGAGTGTGCCGGCAAGAGTGCGTATCCAGCTTTTTCCCAGAGCGCTCTGGACGATGTAGGCATCGCGCAGATGTCTGGTCCCGGCAAGTTCCGTTCTGGCAAGAGACATGTTCTCCCTGATCTGGGAATCCACGAGCCAGGAAAAAATGACGAAGGGTATCGCAAGGGCCAGCGCGGCCAGGGCGAGCTTGGTGGAGATGGAGGTATTCCTGTATGTTTTCAGCATGGTGCTTGTTCCATGCTTCCTTTATTGCCAATATTGACCATCCTGTCCATCCCCGTGAAGGCGTGGATTCCTGCCAGGCTGAAGGCAAAGGGGTTAAAAATGAAAAAATGTTATGATCGCGCTTGACAAGAAGACGGCTCGCGGATAGATATTCACTCCGCTTCGACGAGAAGGCGCGTAGCTCAGGGGGAGAGCATTTGCTTGACGTGCAAAGGGTCGTGGGTTCAAATCCCTCCGCGCCTACCAGAAATCCCCGAAAGGGAGGCCTAGTGCCTCCCTTTCATTATTTAAGAGTCCTGCAAGTCTCTTGCGGGAAAGGAGCCTGACAGTGCAGATCGAAGTCTCCGGGAAACAGGTCGATTTGGCCGAAGGCGCTTCCTGCGCGGATGTCCTGCGCGAGGGCGTCTCCAAGAAACAGTTCAAGAACGTTGTCGCCGCCCGCTGCGGGGAAGCCATTCTTGATCTGACCGCCACCGTTCCCCAGACCTGCACCACCGTCGAGCCCGTTTTCGCGGACAGCGAAGCCGGGCTTGAGGTCATCCGTCACTCCACCGCACACCTCATGGCCGAGGCCGTAAAGAAGCTCTTTCCTTCGGCCAAGGTGACCATCGGCCCGTCCATCAAGGACGGCTTCTACTACGATTTCGATTACGAGCGTCCCTTCACCCCCGAGGACCTTGAGGCCATCGAGAAGGAAATGCTCAGCTCCGTCGGCGCCAACAAGGACTTCTCCTGCAAGGCCATGAGCGCGGACGAAGCCAGGGCGTTCTTTGGCGAGATGGGCGAGGACTACAAGGGCGAGCTCATCGACGACCTGGGCGCGGACACCTATACCGTGTATACCCATGGTGATTTTGCCGACCTGTGCCGCGGCCCCCACGTGGCGCGCACCGGGATGCTCAAGGCCTTCAAGCTGCTCTCCGTGGCCGGCGCGTACTGGCGCGGCAACGAGAACAACAAGCAGCTCCAGCGCATCTACGGCACGGCCTGGGCTGATCCCAAGGCGCTCAAGAAGCACCTGGAGCGGCTCGAAGAGGCCAAGAAGCGCGACCACCGCAAGCTGGGAACCCAGCTCGATCTGTTCTCCACCCATGAGGACGTGGGCGGCGGAATGATCCTGTGGCATCCCAAGGGCGGCCTGGTTCGGACCATCCTTGAGGACTTCGAGCGCAAGGAACACCTCAAGCGCGGGTATCAGATCGTGCAGGGACCGCTGATCCTCAAGCGCGAGCTGTGGGAGAAGTCGGGCCATTACGATAACTACCGCGAAAACATGTATTTCACCGAGATCGACGAGCAGGCCTACGGCATCAAGCCCATGAACTGCCTCTCGCACATGCTCATCTTCAAGCGGAAGATCCAGAGCTACCGCGATCTGCCCCAGCGCTATTTCGAGCTGGGCGTGGTGCACCGCCACGAAAAGTCCGGCGTGCTGCACGGCCTGATGCGCGTGCGCTCGTTCACCCAGGACGACGCCCATCTCATCTGCCGCCCGGACCAGCTGCAGGCCGAGATCATCGGGGTTTTCAACTTCGTGCGCGACATCATGGGGCTTTTCGGCTTCGAGTTCGAGGCGGAGATTTCCACCAGGCCGGAGAAGTCCGTGGGCACAGACGCGGATTGGGAGCTGGCCACCGAGGCGCTGAAGAAAGCCCTTGATTCCATCGGCAAGGACTACTCGATCAACGAGGGTGACGGCGCCTTCTACGGCCCCAAGATCGACATAATCCTCAAGGATTCCCTGGAAAGACGGTGGCAGTGCGCCACCATTCAGTGCGATTTTACCTTGCCAGAGCGGTTCGACTTGGTATATGTGGGCGAGGACGGTGAACGCCACCGCCCGGTCATGCTGCACCGGGTCATTCTCGGATCCATTGAGCGGTTCATCGGCGTACTCATCGAACATTTCGCCGGGGCGCTGCCTGTGTGGCTTGCTCCGGTTCAGGCGCGTCTGTTGAACGTAACGGATGCGCAGGGCGAATTCACTGAAAAGGCCCGGGACTTTCTCGCTGCAAGGGGCATCCGCGTAGAAGCGGATATCCGCAACGAGAAGCTGGGGTACAAGGTGCGGGAAGCACAGGTTGAAAAGATCCCGTACATGTTGGTAGTCGGTGACAAAGAGGTTGAGGCTGGGTGCGTGAACATACGCTCTCGCGATGGCGAGGATCCCGGCTTGGTGACACTGGAAGAGGCCGCGCAGCTCATTCTTGACGCTGCCCAGGCACCTTTCAAACGAGGAGGCATGAGCTATAGCTTTTCGGGGTAACGACCGCCGAGGCCAGAAAAAGCAAGATCTGGTCAGGCGCAACGATCGAATTCGCATCCCTAAGGTGCGGGTGGTAGACGACGACGGCGAGCAGTTGGGTGTTCTTGACACCCGCGATGCTCTGGAACGCGCCCGTGAGAAAGGGCTTGACCTTGTCGAGGTTGCGCCCAACGCGGACCCGCCGGTTTGCAAGATCATGGATTACGGCAAGTTCAAGTACCAGCAGCAGAAAAAGCTGCAGGAAGCGAAGAAGAAGCAAACCGTCATCAAGATCAAGGAAGTCAAATTCCGGCCCAAGACCGACGAGCACGACTACCAGACAAAGCTCGGCCACATTGTAAAGTTTCTGGGTGGAGGAGATCGCTGCAAGGTGACCGTCTTCTTCCGGGGACGCGAGATCGTCCACAAGGACCGCGGGCTGAAGATGCTCGAGCGGGTCGTGGAGGATACCGTTGACATCGCTTAAG
>CAMYLL010000326.1 GCA_947259235.1 uncultured Pseudodesulfovibrio sp.
TGCTCGCTGGTGGCGGCCTGCTGTACAGCTGCGGTGGCGATGTTGTGGATCTGGGCCACGGATTCCTCCACCTTGCCGACGATGGCGTGCAGGGACGTGCCGGACTGTTCCACCAGCCCTCGGCACGCCTCCAGGGCCTGTGTGGCGGCGTCCGTGCTGTTGATGCTGTTGCTGGCGCTGTTCTGGATGGCGCGGATGGATTCGCCCACCTGGTGGGTTGCGTTCATGGTCTTCTCGGCCAGTTTGCGCACCTCGTCGGCCACCACGGCAAAGCCGCGCCCGGCCTCTCCGGCCCGGGCGGCCTCGATGGCGGCGTTGAGGGCCAGGAGGTTTGTCTGGTCCGCGATGTCGGTGATCACGCCCATGATGGCGCCGATGCCCTTGGCGTGCGCGCCGAGGTCGGCCATCTGGTCGCGCAGGCTCGCGGACTGGGCGTACACGTCGCGGATCATCTCCACGGACCGGTTGACCACGGCCTCGCCGGAGCGGGCCAGCTCGCGGGTTTCCTCGGACATCCGCGCCGTGGCCGCCGCGTTCCCGGCCACTTCGATGACCGTCTTGTTCATCTGCTCCATGGCGGTGGATGCTTCCTGCGCCCGGTCGCGCTGCCGCAGGGCGCCGTCGTTGGCGGCGGCGATTCGTTCGGCCAGGCTGCGCGAGGCGGTGGCCACGTTCCCGGCGATGTCGTTGGCCTCGCTGGCCGCCTGCTCGATGAGGGCGTTCTTGGCTTCCACGGCCAGCATCTGCTGACGCTCTCCGGTGAGGTCCACCCAGATGGTGATCGCGCCGATGAGCTCGTTGTCCAGATCGTAGATCGGCGTGGCCACCACGTGCAGGGTGACGGTGACGCTGTCCACGTCGCGGGTCAGCTCCACCTCCCATTCGGTCTGCTGGCGCTTCTTCATGGCCACCTGGGTCAGTGTCTTGCGCCTGCCGTCGTGGTAAACCACCTCGTTGAGGGACATGCCCATGTACTTTTCCGGTGTCTTGCGCTTGCCAAGTATTGCGGCGGCGGCCTTGTTGAAATGAGTGATGCGGTTTTCCAGGTCCACCACGGCGCAGGGGATGGTCACGCCGTCGAGCACGCCCCGGCTGAAGCCGAGCTGGTTCTTCATCTCGCTGACCATGTGCCGGAACGAGGTCATGGTGCTGCCGATGACGTCCTCGGCCCGGTAGTCGAACCGGCAGTCGAAGTTGCCCCGGCGGACCTCGTCGGCCACGGCGGCCAGGCGGTTGATGGGGATCATGAGCTGGCGGCTCATGAACCAGATGATGACGATGGCCAGGACCAGCGGGATGGCGCTGCTGGCCAGGGTGCTTTGCAGAATCCGTGCGTCCACGCCGTCGAGCAGCTCGGCGGTGGTGACGCTGGACGCGAGGTAGGTGTCCCACGGCTTGAAGTAGACCACGCGGGTCTGCACTTCCCCGTTGTCCCCGGTCTGCACGAGCGTGCCGTCCGCCATGGCCGCCTTGACCAGCTTTCGGTCGGCCAGCACCCGGTCGGCCACGGCCCGGCCCATGGCCTCGTCCAGCGGCTCGACGGCAAAGGAACCGTCCGGGCGGAACGCGTAGGAAAAACCCTTGCCGCCCACGTTGACCGTCTGGATGAACCGGGCGAACTCGGGCGAGATGATGGGACGCGCCACCTCCAGCGCACCGATGACCGCACCGTCGAAATCGCGGATGGCCTCATAGGCGGTGACGTACCACTTGCCGCCGATGCGGCTCGTGGTCTCGAAGCGTTGGCCCGCAGTCACGGCACTGAAAGCGTCGCTGTCCTGCGGGATTGAGAGGCCCTGAGCCCGGCGGCCGTCGGGGCCGGGGAGGGTGGTTGTCACCCGGATGAGTCGGTCGCTGCCGAGCTGGAGTACCGACGAGGCGACGCCCGCCGTCTCGGCCATGGAGTCCACCAGGGCCGTGCTCTCGTGGAGGTAGCCTGAGCCGAGCTTGAAAGCGGGCAGGACCACCTGCGTGGTTTCCCCGGTGCGCTGGTTGGTCACGGTCATGTCCACATCATAGAGCATCTCGAACATGGGCAGGCCGCTGATGCCCATCACGGATTTGAAAATGTTCAGGTCCGAGCCGATCTTTTTCCGGGCCAGGCTGTCCTGCAGGGTCACGGTTTCCAGCAGTGTGGACGAGACGTTTTCCAAGGTGGACAGGCCGTTGTCCAGGTATTCCTGGCGCGACTGGACAAAGTTGACGCTTGCCATGCACGCGATGGTGATGACCACGATGGAGATGGAGGCGATGAGGAGCTTGCTGCGGAAGCCGAGGCTTTTCATGTGATGCACCTGAGGTCGATGGTTATGGGGCTAGGGATCGAATACTGCCTCTAGCTCATACGCCATCGAGTGTGACCGTTGTGATGTCACACTGTTACGGTCAGGTGAAAATCCGCGTGTTGCGGGTCGGGATCAGGAGCGTTTTCTCCCGCCGGAGCCTTTCTTGCCGCCGGGCTTCCAGCCAGCGTGGCTCCCTGGCCGGTTCCGGTCCGGCTTGCCGTTTGGTCTGCCTTTGCCCGGCCTGCCTGTGGTGGGGATGAGGAGGCCGTGCTGGCGCAGGCGCTCGGCATCGGTCCTGGCAACGGGGATGGGCGCGCCCTTGAGGTTGGTCCCGGCGTAAAACATGGCCGCTGCCGCCGTGCCGGGCAGGGGGATGAAGCACTGGACCTGCTCGGGCTTCCATCCGCGCGAGGCGAGCCATTGGCCCAGGGCGCGCATGTCGTCGTCCGTGCAGCCGGGAAAGGCGCTCATGAGATAGGGAATGACGTACTGCCGCTTGCCCGCCTTCTTCGATTCCCGTTCAAAGACGTCCATGAACCGTTCGAAGGTTTCGAACTTGGGCTTGCGCATCAGCTTGAGCACGTGGTCCGCGCAATTCTCCGGGGCCACCTTTGCCTGACCGCCCACATAGTCGCGGATGAGCCGGGTCAGGGCGCTCATGTCCGGCAGGGCCAGGTCCATGCGCCAGCCGCTGGCCACGCGGACGTGCTTGATGGCGGGCAGCGCGGCCACGCCGTCCAGCAGGTCGAGGAACTGCCCCTGGTTGACCTCGAAATGTTTGCACAGGGCCGGGGTGAGGCAGCTGGAGCGGGTACAGTCGGACTGGTCCGAGGTGCAGCGCGCGCCCCACATGTTGGCGCTGGGGCCGCCCACGTCGCTGATGCTGCCGCCGAAGCCGGGGACCCGAGTGACGGCCTCGGCCTCCCGCAGGAGGGACTCCCGACTGCGAGAGCGGATCTGCCGCCCCTGATGCAGGGCCAGGGTGCAGAAGGAACAGCCTCCGGCACAGCCGCGATGGGTGGTGACCGAGGTCATGATCATGTCCGCCGCCGGGATGCGCTGGGTGTAGGACGGATGGGGCAGGCGGGAAAAGGGCAGCCCGGCCAGCTCGTCCAGACCGCGCGTGTCGAGGGGCGGGCCGGGCGGGGTCAGGATGACCAGCCTGCCGCCGTTGTCCTGCACGGCGGTCTCGCGGTTCTGGTGCACCTGTCGCTCCAGGAGCAGGGT
>CAMYLL010000327.1 GCA_947259235.1 uncultured Pseudodesulfovibrio sp.
CAGGCCCTCGCTGCCGGGCTCATAGACCAGGTGGGCTACATCCAGGACGCCTTTGCCAAGGCGCGCCAGCTCGCCGGACTGGGCGGCGACGCCCGGGTCGTGACCTACCGCCGCGACACCTATCCCAACGACAATCCCTACAACACCATGTCCGCCGCCGATCCGGCCAGGGCCAGCCTCCTGGGCGTCGACGCAAGCTTCATCATGCCGCCCAGGGCCGGGTTCTACTACGTCTGGCCCCAGGGGCTGAACAGGCAATAACCGTCCGCCGGGTACGCTGCCGGGCGGTCCGCGCGCCTCTTTCGACCCGGCTCCGGTTGCGAGCCGGAACGCTTTGCCGTACAGTGCCGGACTCATCCAGCATCACAAGGAGACCACCATATGCAGCTCATCTCGTCCCAAATGATCCAATACATGGAACGCTCGTCCTGGATTCGCAAGATGTTCGAGGAAGGCATCAAGTTGAAGAAACAGTTCGGCGAGGAGGCTGTCCACGACTTCAGCCTGGGCAACCCGGACCTGCCGCCGCCCGCCGCCATCAAGAACGCCCTGGCCGAGCTGGCCGATCAGGCGGACCAGCCTTTCTTTCTCGGCTACATGCCCAACTTCGGCTACCCGGACGTGCGCCAGCGGCTGGCCGAGGAGGTCTCCCGCGAGCAGGGTGTGGACGTCCCGGCTGACAGCCTGGTCATCACCTGCGGCGCGGCAGGCGCGCTCAACTCGGTCTTCCGGGCCGTGCTGGAGCCGGGCGACGAGGTGCTGGCCCCGGCCCCCTATTTCGTCGAATACGGCTTTTACACCGAAAACCACGGCGCCACGCTGACCACCGTGCGCTCCAAGCCGCTCACCTTCGAGCTGGACCTGGAGGCCATGGACGCGGCCATCACGCCAAAAACACGCATAGTGCTCATCAACTCGCCCAACAACCCCACCGGCGCGGTCTACTCCCGCCAGGAGCTGGAAGGGCTGGCCGCCATCCTGACCAAGCACAACCAGGGCCGCGACAAGCCCATCTACATCCTCTCGGACGAGCCGTACCGCTTCCTCGCCTTTGACGGGGTGGAAGTGCCGAGCGTACTGCCCATCTACCCCTATTCCATCGTCTGCTCCTCCTTCTCCAAGAACCTGAGCATGGCCGGAGAGCGCATCGGATACGCCCTGATCAACCCGGCCATCAAGGGCCGCGAGATGCTCATGGGCGCGGTGATCATGTCCAACCGCATCCTCGGTTTCGTCAACGCGCCCGCCATAGCCCAAAAGCTGCTGGGCAAGGCGCTGGGCAGCTCGGTGGACATCTCCATCTACGACGCGCGGCGCAAGGCCATGGCCAAGGTGCTGGACAACGCGGGCATCAAGTACACCATGCCGCGCGGCGCGTTCTACTTCTTCCCCGAGGCCCCGGGCGGCGACGACGTGGCCTTCTGCGCCACCCTGCAGGAGGAGAAGATCCTTGCCGTGCCCGGTACGGGCTTCGGCTATCCCGGGTTCTTCCGCCTCGCTTTCTGCGTGAGCGAGGAGGTCATCACCCGCTCGGCCGATGCCTTTGTCCGGGCCATGGCCAAGGCCTCCTGACCGGCCCCGGCCACCCAGCAACACCCCACCGCGAGCCCGGCATGCACCATGCCGAGCTCGCTTTTTCATGTCCTGCGACAGCCTTTCGTTCGTCCGGCCCAATATTTGCTGTTCTACACACGGTGCGTTGTTATTCCGACGCACAAGGCCGGGCATCCCGCCGGTCGAGCCTTTTTGCCCGGCTCGCCGCGCGAAGCGGCACGTCACAGGTTGATACGCAAAGGAGACCACGTGGAACTCGAAGAAAGCTACGAACTGTTTACCCGTCTACGCCAGCAAATGCTGGTTCAGCTGAAGGCCATGGACACCCCCCACTCCTTTGCCGAGTGCATTGAGCACGCCCTGAGCGGAAGCATCAAGTTCAGCGACTGCCATGTCGTCCAGCAGCTCCTTGAGGCACACAAGCCGAAGCGGTGTCTGGAGATAGGCAGTTTTCTCGGTTTCTCAACCCGCTGGCTGCTCGAATGCGGCACAAGCTGGAACATGCACGTCACGGCGGTGGACCCCAACGTCCGCCATCGGGTCTTCGACAACCCCCGCTGGATGGTGGAGGGCATGAACGCCCCGTTCATCCCGGACCGCCTGGAGATCATCTCCGGGTTCTTCGGCGCCCACGGCGTCTGGATGGACGACTACACGCGGTATCTCCCCCACCGTCCCGAGGAATGGGTCAAGGCCCTCTTCGCCGACCGGGTCGAGCTGGACGGGTCCTGGGATCGAACCTTCGACTGCATCTACATCGACGCGGACCACTCGTACGCGTCCGTGACGGACGGGTTCCGCCACGCCTTGAGACTGTTGGAGCCCGGAGGCATGATGCTCTTCCACGACGCCCTCAGCTGGAAGGGCGTCAATCAGGCGCTCAGGGAATTCAAGGTGGAGTTCGACGGCACGGCCAGGGTGGAGATTCTGGACGGGACCGACGTGTTCGCGCACCCAAAGCTGCAATCCGAGGCCATCAAGAGCGGCGACGGCATCGGCCTGTTCAAGCTGCGCAAGCAATCCAACGCCATGGTGGAACTCGCGGCCGAGCTGGAAAGTTCAAGTGAACAGGAACCCGATGCACACGGAGGCTACCGGAACCAGTCTCCGAAAAAAGACGATCGCCGCCCACCCGCGACACGACCCGTACGGGTTTAAAAATTTGGCCCGCAGAAACGACTCAGCGTGTGAAGTTGAAATTTTTATACCGATCAGCACCGACCAGCACTCCTTGATTGGCTACTGACCACAGACGCAAACAACTAGAAACAATAGTATAAAAATATTTATTGCCCACAGAGAAAAACTTGGCACGCCATCTGCTAACTAGAAAGCATCTTCCTTTTTTGCACCGAGAAATAATTCAGGCCTCCGCAAGGAGGCCTTTCTCGTTTCTGAAGACTGGTTGGAATAAACGACCCGAAGACATCGGGTCAGGCCCCCGGCAGAGACTACTCGGCGGCCGGGTTCTCCGCGATGGTCGCCAGAGAGCTTTCGACGATCTCGTCCATCTCCCCGCTGTCCTTCATCTCCTGCAAGACCCGCCGGATATCGGGAGCAAGGGCCGCATGCCGGACATTCAGGTAATGGTAGACAGGAATGGTCATCAACGGCGGCTCGTTGATCCGTACGCACTCATGACCAGCCAAGGCGAGTTGTGACTGGGCCCACGGCCGGTCGCCAATGACCACGTCGAGCCGGTGGGCCAGGAGCAGCTCCATAAGCATGGTCTCCGAAGGCATCCGGGTGACGTTGGACATGCCTTTGGTCAGCCTCTCGGCATAGAGAGTGCCGACCTTGATTCCGATTCGGCGGTCGCTCATGGCCGCGAGACTTGAAGTCTCCACCGGCTGATTGCAGGACACGGCCATGGCCTCGACCCTATTGATGGGGACGTCGATGAGCAAAAGCTGCGGATGCTGC
>CAMYLL010000328.1 GCA_947259235.1 uncultured Pseudodesulfovibrio sp.
CCATTGTCATTTCGCCCGAATAGTCAGCGCATTGTTCAATCGTTATGAGCGGTTGCCAGACTTAGCAACAATATTTTCAAAATGCGCCTTTTATAATGGGCTTTGCGGGGTTGTTCCGTGATAATTGTTAGTATGTTGAAAACACCCCGCACGGTCGCATTGGAATGGTGTTTTCCAAGTGATGATTCTTGAGGAGCGTGACGCATGTCCGACGATCTCAATAGGCAAATATTCAAGGAAGAAGCATATGACCTCCTCGGCGAACTCGAGGGGGCGTTGCTTGAGCTCGAAGAAGCCCCGGACGACATGGACACGGTCAATCAGGTCTTCCGTGCTCTCCACACCATCAAGGGCTCCGGATCGATGTTCGGCTTCGAGGACATCGCCGAGTTCACCCATGAGGTGGAGTCTACCTTTGACAAGGTAAGAAACGGTGTTCTTCCTGTTTCTCCCGCCCTGTGCGGTCTGGCGCTGCGCTCTCGCGATTATATCAAGCTGCTGCTTGGTAATGAAGGCGAGGAAGAGGTCGAACCCGATGAGCGGCAAGCCATCCTCAGCGGGTTGCAGGCGCTGGCATCGGGCGAGCCTGTCGATCTGGAGCAGGGGCACGAAGAATACTCGGAAGAGCCCGGTGACGACATCGCGGCTCCCAAAGACCAGGAACTCGAGGAACAGCCGGCCGCCGATGAGGCTGAAGCGGGCGGTCACGCCCCCGCAGCCCCTTCGATTCACGATTACAGGATTACGCTGACCCCGAAAGGCGGGGCGAGCGTTGACGAAGCGGGCCTGGAGTCGCTGTTCGAGGAATTGTTCAAGCTCGGCACGTTCGAGGTCCTTTCCCGACCGGGCGACGGTCTTGATAGCTGGGATTTGTCCCTGGTTACCGATATCGCTAGCGACAATGTCCGGGACGTTTTCTTTTTCGCCGATGCCGATCTCGACGTGAATATCGCAGACCTCGGCGGGCCTGCGCCCGCCCCGTCAGAGCAGGAAGTGAAGGGGACGAACGATTCCGCCCCGGATGATTACGAGGCCGATATCCAGGAGGCTCTTAAGACGCAGAAGCCCCTCGGGCAGATACTTGCCGAAGGGGGCAAAGTCGGCCCGGAAAAAATCGAGCAAGCCGTCAAGCGTCAGTCCGAAGCCAAGGAGCAGGACGTCAGCAGAAAGCATCAGGAGGCCCTGTCCAGCATCCGGGTGGCGGCGGACAAGCTTGACTACCTTGTGGATCTCGTGGGCGAGCTGGTCATTGTCCAGGCCCAGATCACCCAGGTGGTCAGCGAGCGCAATGATCCGACCATGACGGCTCTGGCCGAGGAGCTGGAACGGCTCAGTGACGAGTTGCGTGACTCCACCTTGGGCATCCGCATGCTTCCCATAGGAACGTCTTTCAGCAAGTTCAGGCGGTTGGTCAGAGATCTCTCGGGCAATCTGGGCAAAGAGATCACCCTTGCCACCAGCGGCGCGGATACAGAGTTGGACAAGACCGTTATCGAACGCCTCGGTGATCCTCTGGTCCACCTGCTTCGGAACAGCATAGACCATGGCCTTGAGCCGCCGGAGGAGCGCAAGGCCCATGGCAAACCGACACAGGGCACCATTTTCCTTTCGGCCGAACACTCCGGAGGCGAGGTGCTCATCCGCATCAACGACGACGGGCGCGGGATGAACCCAGCCGTCATTCGCGACAAGGGCATCGAGCGCGGACTTATCGCCAAGGACTCGGATCTCAGCGAGAAGGACCTGCTCAAGCTCATCTTCGAGCCTGGATTTTCAACGGCAAAGGAAGTGACCAACGTTTCGGGACGGGGCGTTGGTATGGACGTGGTCAAGCGGGCCATCGACTCGCTTCGCGGCACCATCGACATAGACAGCAAGCTTGGCAAGGGAACATCCATCACCATCCGGCTGCCCCTGACTCTGGCCATCATCGATGGCCTTCAGGTGCGGGTGGAGAACGAGTATTACGTCATTCCTCTCTCTTTGGTAGAGGAGTGCGTGGAGCTGAACGCAAGCGATGTGGATGAGAATTCCAAGCAGCGTATTCTTCACTTGAGGGGTGAGATAGTCCCCTACATTCACCTGCGCGACTGGTTCGGTGTGGACGGTGACAATCCTCCCATCGAGCAGATCGTCATCACCGGCGTGGAAGGAAGCCGGGTGGGTATCGTCGTGGACACCGTCATCGGGGAGCATCAGACGGTCATCAAGAGCCTGAGCCGCGTTTACAAGGACGTAGAGGGCATTTCCGGAGCAACCATCAAGGGTGATGGTTCCATTGCTCTCATCCTGGACATTCCGAGCCTGGTTCGCCGCGTTGTGGCCGAATCCAGCTAGGGTGTGCGGAGTTCATCAATCTCAAGAGGCATATCCCCATGGCAAAAAAAATACGTGTTCTCATTGTCGACGACTCTGCGGTGGTCCGCAAGACCCTGCAAGACATCCTTTCGTCTGATCCGAACATCGAGGTGATAGGGACGGCTATTGATCCTTATGCGGCGGCGGAACGCATGAAAAACGAGGTTCCGGACGTGATCACTCTGGATATCGAAATGCCGCGCATGGATGGACTGACCTTCCTGCAAAAGCTCATGAAGCAGCATCCCATTCCGGTGGTCATCTGCTCATCGGTGGCGGACCAGGGGACTGCAAACGCCCTCAAGGCCCTCGAATACGGGGCGGTTGAGATCATCAGCAAGCCCAAGGTGGGGACCAAGAAATTTCTTGAGGAATCGAGTATCCGGCTCATCGACAAGGTCAAGGCCGCAGCCATGGCCAAGCCGCGCGCCTTCAAGGCGGTCGCGCCCATCAAGGTCAGCCCCAAGCTGGACGCGGATGCGGTCCTGCCCATGTCCAGGCCGCACACCTTGACCACCACGGAAAAGGTCTGCCTGGTCGGAGCGTCAACAGGAGGAACCGAAGCCCTGCGGGTTTTCCTGGAAGCCCAACCTCCGGGCTGCCCGCCCATCGCCATTGTCCAGCACATGCCCGAGCACTTCACAGCCGCCTTTGCCAACCGGCTCAACACCATCTGTAGGATCACGGTGAAAGAAGCCCGCGACGGCGATACGATGCTCCGGGGCCAGGCTCTCATCGCCCCGGGTGACAAGCACATGCTCCTCAAGCGCAGCGGGGCCAAGTATTATGTGGAGGACAAGGCGGGACCGCTCGTTTCCAGACACCGTCCTTCTGTGGACGTGCTCTTCCGTTCTGGTGCGCAATATGGCGGGAGCAACGTGGTGGCGGCCATCATGACCGGTATGGGTGACGACGGCGCAAAGGGAATGAAGGAACTTTTTGATGCGGGGGCATACACCATCGCTCAGGACGAGGCGTCATGCGTCGTCTTTGGCATGCCTCAGGAAGCGATAAAGATGGGCGGAGTTCACAAGGTACTGTCGTTGCAGAAGATAGCAGCAGAGATAGTGCGCGCGTGCGGGTAGTCTCG
>CAMYLL010000329.1 GCA_947259235.1 uncultured Pseudodesulfovibrio sp.
CTTCGACCGTGTAGCTGTTGTCGATGTACCGCCTGATCTTGGCGGCCTCGTCATCGGTGAGATCACGCACCTTGGTGTCTCGGTCCATTCCGAGCGCATCACAGATGTGCTGCGCCATGGTCCGGCCGATGCCGTAGATGTAGGTCAGCGCAACGTCGAGGCGCTTGTTTCTCGGCAGATCAACACCAGCTATACGTGCCATAGTTATTACCCTTTATCCTTGACGCTGCTTGTGCCGGGGATTGTCACAGATGACCCGCAGCACGCCGTTGCGCCTGATGATTTTGCACTTAGAACACATTTTCTTAACAGAAGGTCTGACTTTCATGACCGACTCCAAACTGTCTAAATAAACATAACGCCGAAGCCCCAACGGGGGCTGGCCATTGAAAACGAAGCTGCGATTTATACAGCGTTTCTAAATAAAGAGCAAGTCCGAATTTTAACCCCTTCCGGGTGCTACTCGGACAAACTCAGTATCATTGGCCCGTCGGAGGTAACTGCCACGGTGTGCTCGAAATGAGCCGACAGTTTCCTGTCCTTTGTCACCGCAGTCCAATTATCCTCAAGGACTTCAACTTCGTGGGTCCCAACCGTGACCATCGGCTCAATGGCGAGCACCATACCGGCTTTGAGAGGG
The DNA here is from genome assembly GCA_947259235.1 of uncultured Pseudodesulfovibrio sp. GTDB lineage: Bacteria > Desulfobacterota > Desulfovibrionia > Desulfovibrionales > Desulfovibrionaceae > Pseudodesulfovibrio. The sequence continues at coordinate 641 of CAMYLL010000329.1, forward strand.
ATACCGGCCATGCCCTTGGGGACGAAGTTGGGGATCTCGGGCTTCTCGTGGAGATGGCTTCCGATCCCGTGCCCGACGAATCGACGGACTATACCGAAGCCGGCCCCTTCAACATATGACTGAATTGCCGCGGAAATGTCATAGAGGTTGTTACCAGGGACAGCCTGTTCGATACCAATTGTAAGCGACTCACGGGTTACGTCCATGAGCCGTTCGGCCTCACGCGTCACCGCTCCCACCGCAAAGGTGCGTGCGGAATCACCGTAAAAGCCTTCGTACACGACACCCATGTCAAAACTGACGATGTCGCCCTCCTTCAGGATACGATCCTTGGAAGGGAAGCCGTGCACGATTTCCTCATTCACTGAACAGCACAGGGCAAAGGGAAACCCTTGATACCCCAGAAACGCCGGACGAACGCCGTGCTCTTCGCACCTGGCCCGGCATATTTCCTCAAAGAGTATAGTGGGAACGCCAGGTTTGACGTTGGTTCCCAACTCATCGAGAATCAGAGAAACAATTCGATTGGCCTCACGCATGAGGCCAATCTCTTTATCGTTCTTAAGGAAAATTCCCCTGAATTTCTTCAAGACTATCTTCCCTTCCCGGCCTTGCCGAGCAATCCTTCATACTGGCGCGAGATCAGGTAGGACTCGATCCGGCCCATGAAGTCCATGGCCACGCCGACAACGATCAGCAGCGACGTGCCACCGAAGTAGAACGGTACACCGAAGTTGGAAATCAGCAACATCGGGACGACGCAGACGAGCGACACGTAGAAGGCTCCCCACAATGTAATGCGGGCAAGTACCTTGTCGATGTACTCGCGGGTGCGTTCACCCGGACGGATGCCGGGTATGAAACCGCCCTGCTTCTGAATATTCTCGGCTATTCCCTTGGGATCGAACATGATCGCAGTATAGAAGTAGCAGAAGAATATGATGATGCCAATGAACAACAGGTTGTAGATTATGGAATCAGGGCTCAGGAAGGACGAGAAGTCCTTGAGCCACTGGACACTGGAGAACTGAGCCAGAGTCGCCGGGAACATCAGAATGGAGGACGCGAAGATCGGCGGGATAACGCCCGCTGTGTTGATCTTCAGCGGCAGGTGGGTTGTTTGCCCACCGAACATCTTACGTCCCATCTGACGCTTGGCATAGTGGATCGGAATCCTGCGCTGCCCCCGCTCCATGAAGACAATGAAAGCCAGTGTGGCCATCATGAAAACAAGGATGATAAGGAGGATGAACAGGGATATCTCACCAACAGTCATCAGGCGCACGGTGTTGATCGCAGCACGCGGAAGGCCTGCGACGATACCGGCGTAGATGATCATGGAGATTCCGTTTCCGATGCCCTTCTCGGTCATCTGCTCGCCCAGCCACATCAGGAAGACAGTGCCCGCCGTCAGGGTCAAGATGGTCATCAACTTGAAACCCCAACCCGGAATAAGCACCATGGGAGCCCCGGTGGGGCTGGCGGCGCTCTCAAGCCCCGTGGCAATGGCAAAGCCCTGAACCACGGTGATGAGCACAGTCCCGTACCTGGTGTACTGGGTGATCTTTTTGCGCCCGGCCTCGCCCTCCTCCTTCTGGAGTCGTTTCAATTCAGGCGAAACGACGGTCAGAAGTTGGAGGATGATCGAAGCCGAGATGTACGGCATGATACCCAGGGCGAAGATGGACATATTGGAAAGTCCGCCGCCCGAGAACATGTCGAATATTCCAAACAGGGTATTTTGAGCATTGGCAAAAAAATCCGCCAAAGCTGCACTGTCGACGCCGGGAATCGGGATATGAATGCCCATCCGGTAGACAGCAAGCAAAGCGAACGTCCAGAGCAGTTTTTTCTTCAGCTCTGGCACTCGGGCAAGATTCTCAACTCCTGACATCGCCACAATAACCCTTCCGATACTCTATGCGTTATGCTTCAACGGCCTTGGCGGTACCGCCGGCCTTGGCAATCTTGTCGGCAGCGGACGCACTGAAGCGATGCGCTTCGATGGTCACGGCCTTTTCGACATCACCGGTACCGAGGACCTTGACGGCCGCGCCGTTCTTGACGACGCCGCGCTCGTACATGTCGGCCAGGGTGATCTCGTCCTTGCCATCAAACATGGCCAGCAGACGGCCGATGTTGACGACTTCATATTCCTCACGGAAGAGGTTCTTGAACCCGCGCTTGGGCAGACGGCGAGCCAGAGGCATCTGGCCGCCCTCGAAGCCGGGACGGACACCGCCACCAGCACGGGCATTCTGACCCTTGTGGCCCTTGCCAGAGGTCTTGCCAGTGCCGGAGCCGGAGCCGCGGCCTATGCGCTTGCGGTTCTTGGTTTCTTCCGGGAACGGATACAGTTCATGAAGTCTCATGACTCGGTTACCTCCACCAGGTGCCTCACCTTATAGATCATACCCCGGATGACAGGGTTGTCATCATGGGTCTTTTCCTGCCGGATCTTACGCAGGCCGAGCGCTTCCAGGGTTTTGACCTGGTCGGGCTTAACCGCGATCTTGCTCTTGATCATTTTGATTTTCAACACGTCGATCTCCTTTACTTTCTCGGCGTGGACACCGAGACGCCGCGCAGGGCGGAAACTTCCTCGGCGCTACGCAGGGACTCAAGACCGGCGATGGTGGCACGCAGTACGTTATGCGGATTGTTGGTGCCGATGGCCTTGGTCAGGATATCGTGGACGCCAACGGCCTCCATGATAGCACGCACCGGACCACCGGCAATGATGCCGGTACCGCGGCTGGCGGGCTTGAGCATAACGCGTCCGGCGCCGTAGTG
>CAMYLL010000330.1 GCA_947259235.1 uncultured Pseudodesulfovibrio sp.
CCTTGACGAGCCTGCCGCCGGGCTGAACTCCTCGGACGTGGAAGGGCTCATCAAGCTGGTGCACTGGATTCACAAGAACTTCGACATCACCATCTTCATGATCGAGCATCAGATGAAGGTCGTCACCAGCCTGTGCCAGTGGATCAAGGTCATCGACTTCGGCGCAACCATTGCCGAAGGAACGCCAGAAGACATCCAGAGCAACCCGGCCGTCATCAAGGCCTATCTTGGAGACGACACCATATGAATACGCCACTTCTCGAAGTCGACAACCTCTACGTCAAGTACGGCAACATCGAAGCCCTGCACGGCATCTCCTTCACCGTGGGCCAGGGCGAGATCGTCACCCTCATCGGAGCCAACGGCGCAGGCAAGTCCACCACCCTCATGGCCGTGGCCCAGCTGCCGCCGCCGGAAGCGCCCAAGATCATCAGCGGCGACATCCGGTTCAACGGCAAATCCATCCTCGGCGTAGCCCCGGACAAGATCGTGGCCGACCTCCATCTGGCCCTGGTTCCCGAAGGACGCCACATCTTCGGCAACCTGACCGTGGAGGAGAACCTCAAGCTCGCCACTTACGCCCGCAAGGACGGTCTGGACGAGATCAACCGCGACTACAAGCGCGTCTATCAGCTCTTCCCCCGCCTGGACGAGCGCAAGAAGCAGCGCTCCGAATCCCTCTCCGGCGGCGAACAGCAAATGCTGGCCGTGGGGCGCGCGCTCATGTCCGCCTGCAAGTTCATCATGCTCGACGAGCCCTCCATGGGTCTCGCCCCGCTGCTGATGTACGACATGTTCCGCACCCTCAAGGAACTCAACGAGGAAGGCATGACCATCCTGCTCATCGAGCAGAACGCAAACCTCGCCCTCAAGTTCGCCCACCGGGGCTACGTCATCGACACCGGTGAAATCGTGGCCCAGGGACCAAGCGCCAAGCTTCTGGACGACCCGGAGGTCAAAAAGGCCTACCTCGGAGGCTAAAACCTCACATATACGCACACAAAAAGGCCAGGAAGCGAATTCCTGGCCTTTTTTTCACCTCTGCGCCCATGACTCGCCCACGAAAAAAGGCCGAAGGGATTAAGAATAGTCACGTTCTTGATGTGTGACTGCCCAGTCTTTCCTTTGGTTTTCAACGGCTTGCAGGCAGGCGCCAGCAAGCCGTCTTGTCGATGTGTGTAAACCGCATGTGTGTAACTGTCAGGCGACCTTATCATCATCCTTGCGGCTTTCCCGTTCGTAGACGTCCATGGCGTCGCGTTCCACGTCGCGGAGCTTTTCCAGATAGATTTCCGTGCTCCGCCGGTCCGCGTGGCCAAGGATGCGCTGGATGCCAGGGAGCAAGGCTCCGCTGTTGTCCATGACGGATGCGCCCGATGCCCGGAAGCGGTGGAAGGTGTAATAATCCACCCCCGCATCCCGGCAGAGTTTCTGGAGCATGGAGTATCGGCCGCGCTTGAAGGGGCCTTCTTCCATCCTGCCGGTCTCGGCGTTGTAGCTCCGAGTTCAGAACACCCATTCCTTGCCGGGATCACGGTCCGCGTACAGGTTTGAGAGGACTTCGTACAGCTTGTCCGTCATCGGCACCCGGCGCAGCACCGGTTCCCGGTTCTTGTTCTTGCGCGTTTCCAGTTCGACGTACCGTTCCTCGAAGTTGACCCGATTCCAGGTGAGCCGGTGGACCTCGATGCTCCGCGCCATGGTTTCCCGCAGCACCCACAGGTAGGGGCGGTGCTTGGGCTGGGCCGCTTCGATCATCCGGTCCAGTTCGTCGCTCTTGGGAGTCTTCTTCCTTTCCCTGGGCTTGTCGCTGGGGAAGGTCTCCAGCCCCGCGAAGGGGTTGTCCTGAATGAACCGCTGACCCCGTTTCATGCCCCAGGAGAATGCCGCCCGGAGCACCTTGAGGTCGTTGTTGCCGGCGACCGGGGTCCGTTCCTTGACCACGGCCATCAGGAATTCGTCGGCCTTCAGGCGGGTGATGGCGGAACACGGCACCTTGCCGAAGTAGTCAAGCAGCCGCTGGGCCGCGAGCTTGGTCTTCTTGTAGTGCGACTCCGAGTACGCACGGTCCAGCAGGTAATCCAGCCGCAGGTTCAGGAGATCAAGCAAGGCCATGTCGCCCGTCGCTTCCAGTTCCTGTTTCTTTTCGACGTCCTCCCTTCTTTTGACTTCGGCCGTTTTTGCGGCCTGTTTCCCCTTGAACCACGCCTTGGTGTAGCGCTTCCCCTTTACCATGAAATCGTACCGGTACCCTTTCCCGGCCTTGAAATAGACGGTCATTGATGTCTTCCTCGTTCGGAAAGAACCATGACCCACCACGTTTGACGCCGCCGACGGCTTCGGCATGGTCGTAGACCCAGTCCACGCTTTTGCCCAGGAACGCGGCAACGTCCTTGGCGCATAATACGCGGGTCTTCAGCTTGGTGTCAAAAGTCATGTGCCTTCCGGATTGTCTTCGTTCCCCATGAGGCGGCCTCCGAACCGCCCGCCAACTCGGCCAACCCTCAAGTCTGATCACACCGGCACCTTTGACCTCAAGGAATCGGGATAGGGTATTTTCACTTTTTTCGATGAGTCGCTCATCAGGGGGCGAAAGTCCTCCCTGCCCATCGGCCACAAGCCGACGGGCGGGGAGGACGGTTGCCTGGGGATGAATCGCCTGAGCGATTCATCCCCAGGCAACCTCACGCCCAAAAGGGAAACCCCGCCGGAAAGGGCGGGATTTCTTCTAACGGGAACTGCCAAGATAGGCATCAGACACGTCACGGCGGCCAGAGGAATGACCGGCAGTGACCTCGATCTCGTCACGGACTTCGGCGTCGAGCCGGGGCCATTCGTCCCCAGCGGTGTCCCGCGCGGTCTTTTGGAAGGCCGCCACGGAATCATGCTGGTTGGGCGGCTGAAAGCCCGTGTGCTCGACGTACATATGGTGAAACCGTTCATGGCGGTTGCTGTGCAGCGTCCACCCGCTTTCCTTCTTGGTGAAGCCGCAAAGCCTGGCCGCGTAGGACAGCTTTTCCTGCCATTTGTCGCCCATCCCGCTCGGCATGAGATTATGAATCCCCGGCCTGTCGGATTGACTGACGTATGGCAGAGCTCGCTCAAGAGCTTCCTGCTGCCGATCGGACAGATTGTGCAATGTGCGGGGGCGTCCACCCTTCGGACCATACTGGATGTGAAGAGTGCGGCCTTCCTTGTCCCAATCGTTGATCAGATCGACTTTCGCCGATTCTTCGCGCCGTAGCCCCAGTTCGTACTGAAGCCGGATCTGAGCGGCACACCGGGGACCGTGCTCATATGAGGATTCAGCTTCCAGTTTGGCGATTGCCCCCAAGACGAATTCAGGGGCAACCGCCTTGCTGTTGGCGTTGGCAATGGTCCCGCGCTTCACGCCGAACACGTCGTTGGTCGGGCTGATGCGGGTGTTGCCG
>CAMYLL010000331.1 GCA_947259235.1 uncultured Pseudodesulfovibrio sp.
GAACTTCGACAGGGCCGAGGACGCCGTGCTCGGCATCAACCACGCCGAACTGGGCGGCATCCTGCTGCGGTCCTGGGGGCTGCCCCCGGAGATCACCGACGTCGTCTCCTATCACCTGCGGCCGGACGAATCGCCCAGCCCCGATGTGGTCCTTGACCTGGTCCATATCGGCAACGCCCTGGCCAAGATGATCGGCGTGGGGCTTGGCGTGGACGGCCTCAATTACGTCCCGTCCGCCAAGGTCATCGAACGGCTCGGGCTGACGGCCGAAATCCTCGACCGGGTCTCGGCCAACGTGGTGGACGAGATGCACTCGGTGTGGAGCCTGTTCATGGAGTGCGCCGACGATTCCTGCCCGCTCTGACCCGAACGCCCGTCCAGACGACGTGAAAAAGTCCACCCCCTCGTGCACGCTCATGTGCTCGAGGGGGTGGACTTTTTCGGTATGCCTGCGGCCCGCTCCGGCCGTTGCGCCGGCTTAGACCCGGTCTATTGCGGCCTGTAGGCCCGCTTGATGATCACCGGCTTGACGGGCACGTTTTCGTAGCGGCCCATGGTGGTGGTCTCCACTTCGCTGATCTTCTCCACCACATCCATGCCCCGGATCACCTTGCCAAAGGCGCAGTAACCTTCCCGGGTGTTGTACTTTTCCTCATCGTACTTGTCCTGCTGCATCTTGTAGTTGAAGGAGGGGTTGTCCTGAACGTTGATGAAGAACTGGGCGGTGGCTGAATCCGGGTTGGCCCCCCGGCCCATGGCTATGGTCCCGCGTTCGTTGAGCAGCCCCTTGGACGATTCGCTGATGATGGGCGGGTGGGTGCGCTTCTGGCGCATGCCCATCTCGAAGCCGCCGCCCTGGATGATGTTGTACGGGATCTGTTTGCGCGCCGTTGCGGTGTTCTTGAAGTCCTTGTCCGTCACGACTCTGTGGAAGAGCGTGCCTTCATAGAATCCCTCGTCCACATAGCGCAGGAAATTTTCCACGGTCACCGGCGTTTCCTTGGGGTAGAGCATGACCATGAACCGACCCAGGGAGGTCTCGAAGATAACCACCGGATTGGGTCCGGCAGCCTCTGCCCGGGACGGCCCCGTGGTTGGAATCACAAGGAATGCAAGCAGAAGAGAAAGACATAACAATTTCAATTTATTCATTTTGTTCCACCTTTTAGTGACGTAGCAACACAGAGGTTACTGAAAAAAACCTGGCAGATCAACGGTTGTTCCCTTCAAGGAGGGAAAGGAGCAGCGCCCTGGCCCCGGCCTCGTCCATGGCGCGGCCGGTCCACAGGGCGAACTGGGCCAGGCCCTGATGCAGGAACATCTCCAGGCCGGAGATCGTTTCGCATCCGGCGGCTTCCGCCTCGCGCAGGAAGCGGGTGCGCAGGGGGTTGTAGACGATGTCGTAGGCGATGAGCCCCGGCTCGAACCGGTCCGAAGCCCAGGGGGTCATGTCCTCAAGCTCCCCGGACATGCCCAGGGGGGTGGTGTTGCAGACGATGCCCGCCCCCTGGTCCATGCGCGCTTCCCAGGCCACGGCCCGCGCGGACAGCTCCCGGGCCAGGGATTGGGCCTTGTCCGGCGTGCGGTTGGTTACCATGACGTCCGCCACGCCCAGCTCGCGCAGGCCGACCACGGCGGCCCGCGCCGCGCCGCCCGCGCCCAGCACCAGGGCGGAGTCCGGCAGGGCGGCCCGCTTGGCGAGAGGGGCCATGAGGCCCGCCACGTCGGTATTTTCCCCGCAGAGCAGGTCGCCGTCCCAGTAGAGGGTATTCACCGCGCCCACGGCCTTGGCGCGGTCGGTCAGTCGGTCCAGGTGGTCCATGACCGCCCGCTTGTGCGGGATGGTCACGCTGACGCCCGAGATGGGCTCCGTGCGCATGCGGCGAACAAAATCAGCCACGCCTTCCGGCTCCAGGGGCCACGCCTCGTACACCGCGTCGATGCCCAGCTGGGCAAAGCCCCAGCCATGCAGGGCCGGGCTCATGGTGTGGCCCAGGGGCCAGCCGATGATGCCGTATGATGCCGTCACTTCGCCACCGTGCCGGGTAAAGGTCACAGGGTCTCGGCCTGGGCCGCAGTGCTCACGTTGTGGACCGTCCATTCGCCGTCCACCTCCTTGAGATTGGGAGTGAGCAGCTTGGTCAGGACGTTCTTGGGGCCGACCTCGACGAACCGGCGCACCCCGGTCAACCACATGGCCTGGAGGGTCTGTATCCAGAGCACCGACGAGGTCATCTGCCGTTGGACCACGGCGGTGATCCCGGCCGGGTCCGGCTCGGGCAGGGCCGTGGCGTTATGAAACACGGGGAAGGCGGGAGCCTTCCAGTCCAGCCCGGACAGGAAGGCGGCGAACTCGTCCGCAGCCTCCTGGATCAGGGGGCTGTGGAATGCGCCGGAGACGGCCAGGGGGATGGCCCGGCCCTTGGCTTCCTTGACCAGCCCTGCTGCGGCCTCCAGGGGCGCGGCCTCGCCGCTGATGACGAACTGGGCCGGGGAATTGTAGTTGGCGATGCGCAGTTCGCCGCTCGTCCGGCGGACCGCCTCGGCCACGATGTCCTCCACCGCGTCCTGGCCGAGCTTGACCACGGCGGCCATGCCGTGGCCTTCGCCGCCGGCCTCGGCCATGAGCCTACCGCGCAGGCAGACCGCCCGGACGGCGTCCGGGGCGTCGATCACCCCGGCCGCGGCCAGGGCCGCGAATTCGCCCAGGCTGTGCCCGGCGGCGGCGGCAGGGGTCAGGGCCTCCCGGGCAACCAGCCACAGTGAGAGGTTGACCACGGTCAGGGCGGGTTGCAGGGCGCGCGTGTCGGCCATGTCCGCGGCCTCGCCGTCCCAGTAAATCTCGCGCAGGGGAAGGCCGGACTCCCGTTCGGCCACGGTCCACAGCTCCATTGCTTCGGAGCGGCTCTCGGCCACGTCGCGGCCCATGCCCGGCTCCTGCGACCCCTGGCCCGGAAAAAGTATCGCTGTCTTGGTCATTGCATTCTCCTTGATATGTGCGGTTCCGGCGCGGCCGGACCGCCCGGCGGGCGCGCCGTGGCCCGCCTGGAGCCTACCCGGTCCCGTTGTTGCCCGCAAGGGGCTGCGGCCCGGTCAGGCCCCCCGGAGTAGCCCCGCCCGCCGGGAGCCGTCAAGAGCGCCGGGTTCCTTTACATTGGGTTGACAGTAAAAATCACAACGGGGTAGGAAGCTGTGTATGGTGAGTGTGTTGAAAATCAAGACCATCCGGCCTCCCGTACCCGTCGGGAGCCATTGGCGGCATCCGTGAGAATATTGATCGTCGGCAGCGGCGGCCACGCCGTGGTCGTGGCGGACATCCTGACGGCCTCCGGCATCGAGCCGCTGGGCTACATCACGCGTGACCCTGCGCCCTATGCGGGCAGGCGGCCCGACCTGCCCATCTTCGGCGACGAGGACGTCCTGGGCACGGT
>CAMYLL010000332.1 GCA_947259235.1 uncultured Pseudodesulfovibrio sp.
TGCCAACCAGAAGTCCATCATCGATCAGCAGCAGGAGGACATACAGAAGCTCAAGACGGCCTTTGTCCTGCTGGCCCGCAGTCAGAAGAAGATGAAGGAACTGCCAGCCGGGTTGGAGTCAATCCCCGAGGAAATCATCCGCCAGACCCGCGCCCTGGAGCAGAAGGACGCCGAGATCGAGGAGATCACCCTCAAGCTCTCCTTTGATACGTCCGACATCAAGGCCAAGCTTCAGATTCTCGAATCCGAGCTTGTGCGGCTCCGCAAGGACCGGCGCGACATGGAAAAGTATCTGCAGGAGAAGATCGAGCGTCTCAAGGGCGTCTCGGCATAATTTTTTCGTTTGCCCGGCAGCAGCGGGGCGCATACGCGACAACACAACGCAATCGCCCAGGAGGATTTCATGCGTTCCCACGTCAAATTTTTTCTTTGTCTGATTCTGGCGGCCACGCTCTGCGCGTGCACCACCACCGGTTCGAGCACTGCCTCTACTGACACAGTCGGCGGAACCGCCGCGGAGTATCAGGAGCCGGATTACTACTACGACTTTGACGACATCCTTATCCCCAAGGAAATCAAGTACGCCGAGGACGAGTCCTACAAGCTTGACAACGCCAAGTTCCGCGCCGCCATCATGAAGTTCAAGGGCCGCGTTGAAGTGCTCGAACTAGTCCAGTACTTCATCAACAACATGGCCAAGGACAACTGGACGCTGATCTCCAACAACAAGGCGGGCAAGCTCTCTGTTCTTTCCTTCGAGAAGTACAACAAGAGCTGCGTGATCCAGGTCGACGACAGCTTTGGCTCCGCCACCACCACCATCATTGCGGTGGAGGTCAAGGAAACAGGCAACTCGGTCAAGGGCAAGTAACGCATGCAGCCGCACTACCGGTTCGCCGGATTCATGGGCAAGCGCGTCCACCTGGGCGTGAGCGGCTCCATTGCGGCCTACCGGTCCCTTGATCTCCTGCGCGCCCTGCTTGAGGCGGACTGCACCGTCTCGGCCACCCTCACGGAGAGCGCCGCCCGGTTCGTCACGCCCCTGAGCTTCGAGGCGCTTGGCGCGTCCCCGGTTTACGGCTCCATGTTCGAGGCCGCGCCGTCGGGCGGTTCCGCCTTCGGCCATCTGGAGCCGGGCCAGGAGGCCGAGGTGATGGTCATCGCCCCGGCCACGGCCAACGTGCTGGCCAAGCTCGCCCACGGGCTGGCCGACGACATGCTCTCCTGCCAGGCGCTCGCCTTTCCCGGTCCCAAGATCGTCGCACCGGCCATGAATCCCCGCATGTGGGATTCTCCGGCCACGCGCCGCAACTGGGATCTGCTCGACATCCTGGGCTACACCCGTGTGCAGCCTGACTCCGGCCACGTGGCCTGCGGCGATACCGGCGACGGACGCCTCGCACCGCTTGAGAACATCCTGATTGAGACCCTCAAGGCGCTCAGCCCGCAGGACCTCGCGGGCAAGCGCGTGCTCGTCACGCTTGGGCCAACGCGCGAGCCATGGGACGGCGTGCGCTTCTGGTCCAATCCCTCCAGCGGCACAATGGGCGCGTGCCTGGCCATGGCCGCCGTCCTGCGCGGGGCCGAGGTAACCATTGTCGCCGGTCCCACGGCCCTGGAATTTCCCCCCAACGCCACGGTGGTCAGCGTGACCACGGCCCGCGAGATGCATGACGCCTGTCTCGACCTGTGGCCGGGCATGGACATTGGATGCGCCACGGCCGCTGTGGCCGATTTCCACCCTGTTCCCTTTGGCCCTGAGAAGTACAAGAAGGGCGGGATCGAGTCACTCACCGTGCATTTCGAGCCAAACCCCGACATCCTCAAGGCGCTGGGCGAGTCCAAGACAGAAGGGCAGAAACTCATCGGATTCGCCGCCGAAACCAGCAACCTCAAGGAGGAGGCCGCGCGCAAGCTCGACAGCAAGCGGCTCGACCTTATCGCAGCCAACGACATCTCCCGGCAGGGGAGCGGGTTCGGTACGCCCACCAATGAAATGTTCGTTCTCGACAGTGCGGGCCGCAGGGAGACCTGGCCTGTGCTGCCAAAAACAGAAGTCGCGTGGAGATTATGGGATCACCTTCAGCTCGGTTGAGCACGCCCGAGAGCCTGCGGCCGTGGCTTGAGTCCGGCCTTGAGTTCATCCTCGCACCCGGCCATGGCACAGCCATGCAGCCTGCGGCCGTTCCCGTGCAGCAGGCGCAGCGGCGTGCGCCCGCGCCTTCACCTGTGCCTTCACCTGTGCCTGTGTCCGCGCCTGTGTCCGCGCAGAAGGCCCGCCCCGACACCCGGCCCTCCGCTCCGCCGCATCAGGCCGCGCCCGCAAATCAGCAGTCGGCCCCGGCAGCACCTGCCGTGGCAAACCGCGCCGCAGTGAGCTTTCCCGAGCCCTGGGCATCGTTCTTTGCGCGCGCCGTTGGTTCGCCGCGCATAGTGTGGACCTACATGGAACTTGGCCTGGACATGGCGGGGCAGACCGACCCCCGGCGCAGCGGCGTGCTGCGCAACCTCATAGCCCACCTGCGCTGGCCCAAGGGGACCACGGCGTTCTGGCCCGTGGCCGCGCTGAAGAACGGCACGCTCCAGCCGGACCCGGCCATGTTCTGGAAAGGGTGGAACGTCTGGCAGACCACAGATATCGCCTGTTTCGGGCATGAGGCCCTGCGTGTCATCCAGCCCGAGGCTGACGCCACCTGTTCCACCTGCTTTATGGAAAATGTCACCATCCATGTCCTGCCTTCCCTGTCCCGGCTCATGACCATGCTTCCACACGAGCAGCAGATGGCCGTTGATTCCCTCTCGGCGCTTCGTCTGTAAACTGTCCTCTTTTCTTCCCCCGCCGCTCCAAGCGGTGTATGCTGGCGCAAACTTTAGTACAAAGGAGACGCCATGCGTCAGCCCAATCGTATAGTCATCATTCTGGTCGCCATAGTCTTGCTCGCCGCCAGTGCGGCTGGAGCCAGGGCAACCGGCGAACCGTATCGCGTCATCCGCGTTACCATCGCCGGGCCCATCAGTCCGGCACAGGACGAGCTGCTTTCCGCAGCGGTTGCACACGCCCATGAGCAGCGTGCCGACATGCTCCTGCTTGACCTCGATACGCCCGGCGGGTTGGGGGACTCCATGCGCTCCATGGTCTCGACCATGCTCAACGCACCGCTGCCTGTCGCCGTGTGGGTCGGTCCTGCCGGGGCCAGGGCAGCCTCTGCCGGGGTCTTTCTGGTCGCCGCCTCCAGCGTGGCGGGCATGGCTCCTCAGACGACCATCGGCGCTGCGACCCCTGTGGGCCTTGGCGGGGCGGAGATATCCGACACAATGGCCCGCAAGGTGACCAACGACTTTACCGCCCTGGTGCGCGGTGTGGCCGAGGCACACGGCCGCAACAGCCAGTGGTATGCCAGCGCCGTGACCGACGCGGTGTCCATCACT
>CAMYLL010000333.1 GCA_947259235.1 uncultured Pseudodesulfovibrio sp.
GCTCGGACAGCAGGGCGACCACACGCTCGCGGGTGGAACACAGGTAGATGTCCCCGCCGTTTTCCACAATGAGGTTGGGGCTGCGCGACGCGAACCGCTCCCCTGCGGCCTGGGCCACGGCTCCGGCCACAGCCGCCATGGGCCCCACCGAACAGATCGAAGCCGCCCGGGCCATGTCGCGGATGATGCCCGGGGCGCTGTCGGGCACGGATACCGGGACCAGACTGGCCGCAAAGTCCGGGTGAAACATGATCCAGTTCTTGATTTCGCCGCGCACCCCGGCGACGAAGGACGCCATCTCGACCTGCAAATCATGCTCGGCCACAACGAGCAGATCGGTCTGCTCCATGGCCACCTGGAACCGCACCTCGCCATCGCGTGGCCGGACCGCATCACGGTAGGCCCTGTCTGTGGAAAGATGACGACCGCTCATCGCCGGGCCCTGCCGCCCGGGGCGGACAACAACGAACACGAAAGGAACATGGTTGGGAACATCTTTTCCACAGCCTTAGAAACCCAGGTCCTCGTTAATGAGAACCACCTTGATGCGCCCCTTGGGAAAGGACTTCTCGGTTATCGTCCAGACGTTGCAGATGCGCTGCGGCGAGTCGCAATCCATGCAGTACCCCGTCTTGACGCAGGGGGTCTTCATGTCGAGGCGCATGGCGTTGACCGGGGCCGAGTATTCCTTGATGCGGTTCATGGCGCGGTCAAGGTCCGGGACCAGTTTGTTGCGCCCGACCAGGACAATGACGTTGCGGGGACCAAAGGTTATCGCAGCACAACGGTTGCCATACATGTCGAGATTGACCAGCACGCCGTCCTCGGTCAGGGCGTTGGTGCCGGTGAAATAACAGTCGACAAGCAGGGCACGACGGCGCAGTTCATACTTTTCCTCATTTGACAGGCTCGTGTCCCAGGGGTCCATGACCGCATAGTCGCCGTTGTTGCGCAGGCGGTCATAAAGCCCGGTGGCGAGCAACGTGGCGGACCCGCCCCAGGAGATGGACCTGGGCTTGAGCTCCGGCAGGATTTCCGTGGCAACAATGTCACCCGCCTCCGCAGCAGTGGCGGCCAGGTACACATCGAACCCGTTGCCCGTCAGTTGTTGTTTGACCTCTCTGAGGGCGAGATCCCAATAGTTATCGATGGGCTTGTCCATGCAGCCTCCTTCTATGTTATGTAATGGCAAGACTTCCGCAAAAAGCAAAATCCGGGAAAAGGCTGAAAAAACACTCGCCTTCCACACCAAAAAACTGTAGCAGATTTTCCGACCACACGGAAGCCGCCAACAGGTGGCTTAACCGGAGCGGCCCCGATTTTGGCCTTGACTGCCGCCGGGTCTCCGGTTATATGCTTCCGTTCGACAGAGTTTTTTCCCATGAAATTCTACTCTCAGGAGATATTGATATGAAACGTACCTACCAGCCCAGCAAATGCCGTCGTAAAAGGACTCACGGTTTCCTGGTGCGCTCCCGCACCAAAAACGGTCGCGCGGTGCTCCGTCGCCGTCGTGCCAAGGGGCGCAAGAGATTAGCCGTCTAGTCTGGAGCAAGGATCGTCGGCTGCTGAGCAGCCCCGAATTCAAGGCATGCTACGAGCAGGGCCGAAAGCGCTTCACCAAGAGCTTCATTCTGTTCGTCATGCGGCGTGAGGAAGGGCCGAGCACTATCCGCCTCGGCCTTACCGTCAGCAAGAAGATGGGCAACGCAGTGGCGCGCAACCGGATCAAAAGGGTGGTGCGCGAGTACTTCAGGCTGCATCAATACGACTTTGAAATGCCTCTGGATATCGTCGTTGTTCCCAAGCGGAACCTTGAGGCCAGCCAGCTGAACCTCGCGCTCGCCACAGAAGAGCTCACCCCGCTTTTGACCCGCACCAGGGCGGAAGCGGCGGCCTCTTAAAAGAGGAAATGATGCGCTCACTTTTTTTGGCGCTCATTTGGTTTTACCAGAAACTCATCTCCCCCTTGCTGCCCCCGGCATGCAGGTTCACTCCGACGTGCTCAGAGTACGCGAAGGAAGCTGTCATCCGCCACGGAGCCTTCAAGGGCGGCCTTCTTGCGTTGTGGCGTCTCCTTCGTTGCCAGCCTCTATGTCGCGGGGGCTATGACCCCGTCCCGGCCGTTTGGCCCACCGACAAACTCAAAGCGAGAATCATCCCATGGAAAAGAAGGAGCAAATCCGTCTTGTCGTCGCCCTGGTCTTAAGCTTCATTGTCATCTTCGGGTGGCAGTACCTCATGGCCCCCTCGGCCGAGGAACAGGCTGAGCAGGCACGCAGGGCGGTTCAGGCCGAGAAAAAGGCCGCCGCGCTCACCGGCCAGGCCGAAAACGCCGCTGCCCAAAGCGTTCCCGCCGCAGATTTCAAGCCCACCGCCGGTACCGCCGTCACCGTGGACACTCCTCTGTATACCGCCGTCTTCAACTCCCAGGGCGGTATCCTCGAAAAATTCATTCTCAAGAACTATCGCGACAGCATCAAACCCGACTCCGCACGGGTTGACCTGATCGGCACCAAGGCATTTGCCAAGGGCCCCCTCGGCCTCATCGTGACTGCGGGCGACAAGGAATACCACACCTGGCAGCGCGGCGAGTGGGCCTTCAGCGGGTCTGACCTCAACGTCAAGCCCGGCGACCAGGGCAAAAGCCTGACCTTCACGGGCCAGTCCGGCGACTTCCGCATCGAGCGCACCCTGACCTTCGACCCCGCCACCTACCTGGTGACCGAGACGGCGAGCATCACCAACCTCGCCACAACCGGCGTCGAGGGCGGGCTTTCCTTCACCGCCGCGGCCAAGTCCATGTCGGCGGAGGACGACAACTACAACCCGACCAAGGTGGCCTACCTGAACACAGAAGGCCGCGAGGAAATGAGCGACCGCGACGACCTCAAGGAAAAGGGCATCTCTTCCACCCCCGGTCTCAAATGGGGGGCCATAGAGTCCAACTACTTCCTCTTCGCCCTGCTCCCGTCCAGCTCCGAGTCCACCCTCTCCGCAGGCGTTCAGGACGACATATTCCGCATGGCCGTCAACGAAGAAGTCACCTTCCTGCCCAACGTCACCAAGACGCTCAAGACGTCCTACTTCATCGGCCCCACGGATCGCGAGATGCTCGCCACGATGCCCAACCAGCTCGAGGAAGCGGTCAACTTCGGCTGGTTCGACTTCCTGGCGAAGCCGCTTCTGATCGGCATGAACTTCTTCTATGGCTATGTGCACAACTACGGCATCGCCATCATCATCCTGACCATCATCATCAAGCTGATCTTCTGGCCGCTGTCCCAGCGCAGCTACGCGTCCATGGAGCAGATGAAGAAGCTCCAGCCCATGGTCCAGAAACTGCGCGAGAAGTACGGGGACGACAAACAGCGTCTCAACCAGGAGACCATGGCCTTGTATAAGACGTACAAG
>CAMYLL010000334.1 GCA_947259235.1 uncultured Pseudodesulfovibrio sp.
AGCCCCATGACTAATTTTTTATCGGCAGCTATCACTGATCCGGCCTGAAACAACGAGGCCAGGACCAGCAAGAGCAAGATTATTCGGGATAACGGTTGCATAGTTGCCCCCGGATTGTTTCGATTGTTGGCGAGATTTGTTTAGCCCTGCCCCCTTTCTCCCGGTGGTTTTTCGTGGCTTTGGAAACGAGAGTACGGCATGCCTCCACGATTCTGCTACCTTTCGCGTTCTTGTTTCTTCCTGTTCCGTCTTGTCATGTGCCAAATCCGGATCAGCCGGATATCTTGAATCTTTCCGCCCCGCTGCCATCGTCGACCCATTCCATTTCGATGGAGCATTTGGCCTTATCCTTCTTGTGGCTGAGCTTCATTTCGAATTTCAGGGTTTCGGCAGTGGAAAGAACCAAGGTCTCTTCGCCGTCCTCGACACGGACGACGCCCGCGGACAGGGATTGCGCAAGGTCTTCGAGGTAGGCCGCCGCCTGCGCCGTATCCAGGGTCTTCTTGATCTTGATTTTACCTTTGCTCATAAGGTCCTCCTTGGACATGGTCACGGACGTTGAAAATATGGTTTCCCGCTGTTCGTGGGACGTTTCCTCGGCCTCGGAGACAGGCGGAGCCTGGTCCTTGGTGAAGGGGGAACCTTCCATCTCGGCCGGCGGGGTCTGGGCAACCCAGGCCAGCGGATTGGCTCCGAGCCGTTTGTCTTCGCTCATGGGGCACCTCGTCGCAGCAGTTCAAGGGCGAGGTTGCGATAATCGTCCGCGCCGTTGCTGCCAGGTTTGTATGTGAATATGTCCTGGCCGAAGCTGGGCGCCTCCGCCAGGGATATGTTGTCGCGTATAGTGGTATCGAGCAAAGCGCTGCCGAAATAATCCTTGATGCTCTGGCGCGTCTCCCGGTTCAGCCGCTTTTGGCGATGGTATCGCGTCAGGAGGACACCTGTGAGCCTGAGGGCCGGATTCCAACCATCCTGGATGGTTTTGACCGTCGCCATCAGCTTGCCCAGGCTTTGCAGGGCGAGGAACTCCGGCTGCACGGGGACCAGCAGCTCTGTCGCCGCCGTCATGGCGTTGAGGGTCAGCAGGCCGAGATTGGGCGGGCAGTCCATGACGACGAAGTCGTACCCCTCGACGTCGGCCAGTGCGTCCCGCAGGCGCGTTTCCCTGTTCGCGACGCCCGCCAGGTCGACCTCGGTTCCGGCAAGCGCCACCGATGCGCCGACCACGTCCATGCCGTTAACGTCTGTAAGGACGTCCATGAGCGAGCATTCCCCCATGAGCACCGCGCCCATTGTCCGGGGCAGTTCATGGGCCATAATCCCCAGCGAGTAGGTCAGGTGAGCCTGCGGGTCGAGGTCGAGCAGCAGGACGCGCTGCTTCTGCCGGGCCAGCCCCGCTCCGAGGTTGACGGAGGTGGAGGTCTTGCCGACGCCGCCCTTCTGGTTGAGTACTGCTATGATGCGCATGCTTCTTCCGGCGGGCGCTAGTCCCGCGATTGCGGCCTCAGCGCAATCTTCTTAATGACGTACTCGCGTCCGTATTTGTCCGTGAAACCGTTAACTCGCAGCATCAGCTTTTCCCGGATTTCACCCTTGCATTCACCTTCGCGGATGCAGAAGATGTCCGCCAATTCCTTCCACTCGAACGGTTCTTTCCGTGCGTTTGCCATGCTTCCTCCGGCAGTTGTGGTTCCGTTGTCTTCCCCGGTGCCGTTGCCCCTATTTTTTCCGCTTCTTGTCTTTGGTCTTCCCTTTGGGCTTGTCCTTCTTCTTGTCTATCTTTTCCTTCATACCTTTGTCTTTCTTATCTTTTTCTGACTTTTCTGCAGCCTCCACGGCGACCTGCTCGGCAGCAATGGGCGTTTCCGGCTTCGCTTCGACGGCGGGGGCGACCGGCTCCTTGTCGCAGATCTTCAGATCCGTCTTGCCGGGCTCGGACCAGCCGATCTCGATGCTGATCTTCTGACTGCCTTTCTTGGACTTGGCCTTGACCTGAATCTCGATGTTTTCGAGGGGCACCAGGGTAACGTGGCTTTCGCTGTTTTCCACAACGATCTTGCCGGATTCCATGCTCCTGACAATGGCCTTCATGTAGTCCACGGCCTCGGTGTAGGGCAGGATAGCCTTGACGCTGATTTTCTGATCTTCCATGGGACTTCTCCTTAACTGTGATATTAGGTGAGTGATGCCAGGACTTCGCTTAGCCGCCTTTCGTCGATGAAGGGCTCGCTGGTCCTGGTTATGAGGTTGTAATCAATGATCTCAATGCCCTGGGCCCGAATTCCTCGGGTGTCGATGCCACCCGGATAGTCGCCGTTTTTCGTGTCCAGAAGGACGAAATCGATGACCTCCGTCGTCTCCGGGGCACCGCTTCTCTTCAGGAAATGATCAAGAATCCGTATTTGTTCGGAAACGCTCAGGCCCCGCGCTTCAGGGTCGCAGCCGGTGCTGGGAACATACACCTTGGGGCAGGCATTCGCGGCCACGGCCGCGCCGACGCCCATGGGCAGGAGGTTGGCCACCACGCTCGAATAGAAGCTGCCGGGCGGATAGCAGATCAAGTCGGCCCCGGCTATCCGCTCTTTGACCTTGTTGCGGATCGACGGGGTCACGGGGGCCTCGCTCTCCAGTGAATCCGTCAGCCAGATGTCGGCCACAGGGGAGTCGATGGGGGCCGTCTCCTTCCCGGTCATGCGGTGCTGGCCGACGATAGTCCGGCCGTTCTCCAGCCGGATGGCGAGGTGCAGGTTCTTGTTGATGGTCGGTCGGACCACGCCGCAGACCTGAACGAGCTTGGAAAAGATGAATATGACCGGGTCGAGCTGCCGCCGGTTGGCCAGATACCCGGCGGTCAGGACGAGGTTGCCGATGCTCGCCCCTTTGAGGTCGAAATCGTCCGGCATGGCATCAAGGAACTGGTGCAGGTGGTTCTTGATGATCTTGCGCATGGGGTCCGGAACAGAGCGGACCAAGGGGTGCTTTCCCGCGGCCATGGCGTCGATCTCCCTGCGCAACTTGTCCCTGCCGTGCGTCTTGGGCAGTCGGTGAGCGAAGAGTTCGTAGATTTCCGGATTCCCCTTCACGGACTGGTCGGCCAGGGCCATGAGGCGGTTGCGGATGTCGCCCACGGCGGGCATGGAGAACGCCTCTCGGATGATGGCCGAGCTGCCGCCGGAATCGAACGGCGTGATGAGGTGGACGGAGTTGTGGGTGTAGCGGATGATCTCCCGCGAAGTCTTGCGCAAGGCAGTCCCACCGCTGAAAAACAGGATGCGGGGGCCGAGCTCCGGCGACCGTTTGTACAGTTCCAGCTTATACCGAGCCGGGATGTCGACTTCGCGGGTGATTTTCAGGCGCATGTCGTCCCTTACGAAAGCAGCGAGCCGGTTTCCATGTAGGACAGG
>CAMYLL010000335.1 GCA_947259235.1 uncultured Pseudodesulfovibrio sp.
CTTGAGCGGCTCATCCACGACGGGCGCATCCATCCGGCCCGCATCGAGGAGATCGTCAAGAAGGTCGAGAGCGAGATGGACACCAAGCTCAAGGAGATCGGCGAGCAGGCCACCTTCGACGTGGGCGTGCACGGCATCCATCCCGAGCTGGTCAACCTGCTGGGCAGGCTGCACTACCGCACCAGCTTCTCCCAGAACGTCCTGCAGCATTCCATGGAGGTCGCCTTCCTGTGCGGCGTCATGGCCGCCGAGCTGGGCCTCAACGAGAAGGAAGCCAAGCGCGCCGGACTGCTTCACGACCTGGGCAAGGCCGTGGACCACGAGGTGGAAGGCCCCCACGCCATAATCGGCGCGGACCTGGCCAAGAAACACGGTGAGTCCAAGGAAATCATCCACGCCATCGCCGCCCATCACGAAGACACTCCCCCCATGTCCATCCTGGCCAACCTGGTTCAGGCGGCAGATTCCCTGTCCGGCGCCCGTCCCGGCGCCCGCAAGGAACTGCTCGAAAACTACGTCAAGCGCCTCGAAGAGCTCGAAGGGCTGGCCACCAGCTTTGACGGTGTCTCCAAGGCCTATGCCATCCAGGCCGGACGCGAAATCCGCGTCATGGTCGATTCGGAACGGGTGGGCGACGAAAGCACCTACGTCCTGTGCAAGGACATAGCTGAAAAGATCGAGAACAACATGACTTATCCCGGTCAGATACGGGTCACGGTAATTCGCGAAAAGCGGGCTGTCGGCTACGCGAAATAATGCGGCAAACGGCCCGGGCTTCGAACGAAGCCCGGGCCGTGTTCATATAGATGTCATCGGGTCACAATTATCATGGTCCTGAATGTGTTTTTGTGGTCAACATGAACGGGCGGCAAGGGGACACACCGTCCGACCGCGGAGCCATTTCATGAGCACTAACAACAGAAGCAAAGCAGGGAACGCCCCTCCCGTCGACGACAAGGCTCTCGGCAGGGCCATGGAGAAGACCATGAATCTGTTCCGTACCGAGATGGGAGACGCTGAATTCAACCGCTTCAGCGAGTTGATCCAGAGCGAGTTCGGCATCAAGATGCCGCCCACAAAGAAAGTCCTGCTTCAGTCGCGGTTCCAGAAGCGGCTGCGTGCCCTGGGCATGAACAGCTACAAGGAATACTGCGACTATGTCTTTTCCGAGCATGGGCGCGAACAGGAACGCTCTCACCTTGTTGATGTGGTCACCACCAACACGACCCACTTCTTTCGCGAGCCCAAGCACTGGGAGATCATAAACAACATCGTCCTGCCCGAGCTGTGGCGGCGGGGCGTGGGCCGCGGCCGCCCGCTTCGGCTGTGGAGCGCGGGCTGCTCCAGCGGTGAGGAGCCCTACACCCTGTCCATGATCCTTGCCGAGTTCGCCAATAAATCCTCGGGGTTCGACTTTGCCATCCTGGCCACGGACATCTCCCGCGAGATTCTGCAAAAGGCAGTCAGGGCGATCTACCCCCTTGAGCGGGTGAACGACATCCCCGTGGAAATGCGCAAGAAATATTTGCTCAAGAGCAAGACAAAGCCCGTCTTCAAGATAGACACCTTCCTGCGGGACAAGGTCTCCTTCCAGCAGCTCAACTTCATGGAGAACTTCTCCGTGCCGGAGCCGCAGGACATCATCTTCTGCCGCAACGTGGTCATCTATTTCGACCGCGATACCCAGGTGATCCTATTCAACAAGTTCTGCAACAACCTCAAGGCGGGCGGCTATCTCTTCATCGGTCATTCCGAAAGCCTCTCAGGCATGCGCCTGCCCCTGCGGCAGATTGCGCCCACGGTCTTTCAGAAAGTCGGCTGATTCCTGTCCCTGTTAAACCCATTGCGCACAATCCCGGCCATCGACGCTCGTCTTTGCGGCGCGATTCTGCTATCACCTGCCGTGCCCGGCGAGGGCAAGGGGGGCGCATGCGAATACTGTTTCTGGGCGACATAGTGGGGCAGCCCGGCCGGGCGACGGTCAAGGCGCATGTCCGCCGCCTGCGCGCCGAGGCGGGGCTGGACTTTGTCCTTGCCAACGGCGAGAACGCCAGCGGCGGGTTCGGTCTTTCGGCCAAGAACGTGCCGGAGCTGTTCGCCGCCGGGATCGACGGTCTGACCTCCGGCAACCACATCTGGAAATTCAAGAACCTCTGGAACGAGCTGGATACCGACCAGCGGCTGCTGCGCCCGCACAACCAGCCTGCGGGCGCGCCTGGCACAGGGGTGCGCGTGTTCCGGCTTCCCGGCCTGCCGCCGGTGGCTGTGATCAATCTCCAGGGCCGCACCTTCATGACGCCCACGGATTGCCCGTTTGCCGCTGCGGAGGCGGCCCTGGCCGAGCTTGCCGACATCCCCCTGCGCGTGGTTGATTTTCATGCGGAGGCCACCAGCGAGAAGCTGGCCATGGCCCATTTTCTCGACGGCCGCGTTTCCGCACTGGTGGGAACCCATACCCACGTCCAGACCAACGATGCGGTTGTGCTGCCGGGCGGGACAGCATATATTACCGACTTGGGCATGTGCGGCCCAGCCCGTTCATGCCTCGGCATGCGGCCCGAGGCGATTCTTGAGAGATTTCGCACCGGACTGCCCGTGAAGTTCGAGGTGGCCCCCGGTCCCGGGGTTTTACAAGGCGCCGTTTTTGACATAGACGATACGACCGGCAGGGCTTTGTCCATGGCCCCGTTCCGGCAGGAATGATCTACGCGGTAGTGGACGAAAGATTCAAGCTCGCATGGAGAAACGAGGAACAGATGAACATTTACGATGAATTGAAGTGGCGTGGGCTGGTCAATCAGGTCTCTGACGAGGAAAAGGTCCGTGAATACCTGTCCAAACCGGGCGCTTCCATGTATTGCGGGTTCGATCCCACGGCCGAGAGCCTGCACGTCGGCAACCTTGTGCCGCTGCTGTGCCTGGCCAGGATGAAACGCGCCGGACACAATCCCATTTTCCTCATGGGCGGAGCCACCGGCCTCATCGGCGATCCGTCCGGCAAGGACAAGGAGCGCGAGCTCAACCGCAGGGAAGACATCGACGCCCGCGCCGAGAAGATCAAGGCCCAGGTGCGCCGTTTCTTCGAGCGCAATACGGGTGACCGGCCCGAGATCACCAACAACTATGTCTGGACCAAGGACCTGACGGCCATCGAGCTGCTGCGCGATGTGGGCAAGTACTTCACCGTCAACTGGATGCTCCAGAAGGAATCGGTCAAGGGCCGCATCGACCGCGAGGACGTGGGCATCTCCTACACCGAGTTCAGCTACATGATCCTGCAGGGCCACGACTATTATCATCTCTTCAAGACCAAGGGCTGCCGGCTCCAGATCGGCGGCGGCGACCAGTGGGGCAACATCACCGCCGGTTGCTAGCTGATCC
>CAMYLL010000336.1 GCA_947259235.1 uncultured Pseudodesulfovibrio sp.
AAGGTAAGAAAACACACTGAAGATACAATCAAGTATTTTCCGGAAAGATATAATAACGAAGCATATGAACAGACATATAGCCCTGATGAGTTTTTTGATCCCACTCGGATACCAATAGAGAGGCAAAACCTTCACAGCATATTGGTGTCATTCAACAATACTGCTCAATACGCACATAAGCACGGAGCAGATTTAAACAATTTCTTGTCGGTAATTAAAGCAATCGACGATGAACACGACCCGACAGGTATGAGAGAAAAAGTTCATATTGCATTTTCAAGAGCCCCTTCTCTGGCCGAAGGCATGCTCCTAATGTCCGAGACCTGGCTCAGACTCAAGAATCAAGAACGACGAGGTGGAGGCGGTGAAAGCCGCAAAGGGAAAACGGGTGGCAGGATGCCAGGAGCAGGCAGACCCCCCAAACACCCTCACTAAGCTTGCTCCAATTTTGCTCCACTCCGAATGACCAACCACGACTCAACAAGACCAACAACGACCTTGGAACTTGCTGTATTTTATGAATAAATGGTCAGAGAGCAAGAAGCGGCAACCCCTCGCAATCTGACTGTTAATCACTAGGTTCGCGGTTCAAGTCCGTGCTGGGGAGCCAAGAGAATCAGGGGCCATGCAGAAATGCATGGCCCTTTTTCGTGTGCCGTTGCCCGGGGTCTAGTCCCCCCGAGACACGCCGTAAAGCGATTTTTTCATCTCCGCCTGACAAACCCCGTCGTTTTCATGTATGCTTATTTTTGAACTCTTAAGCAAAGTGAGAAAATACGATGAAAAACTATGATGTCATAGTCATCGGCGGCGGACCGGCCGGCGGAGCCGTATCCGTCCCGCTGGCGGCGGCCGGGAAAAAAGTCGCCATGATCGAGTCTGCTGCCTATGGCGGGGTGTGCCCCTTGAGCGGTTGCAACCCCAAGAAAGTGCTCATGAGCGGAGCCGAGGCTGTGCATTTGGCCTCAGCAATGGCCGGACACGGTGTTTCCGGCAGTGTCACCATCGACTGGCCCGCCCTGATGCGTTTCAAGCACTCTTTTGTGGAGCCTGTCCCAGAAAAGGCGCGCGCAGCTTATACGAAAAAGGGGATCGACGCCCGCCTGGGGTTAGCCAAGCTCATCGGGCCGCGCGAAGTGAGCGTGAACAACGAGACGCTGACCGCCCCGACCATCTGCCTGTGCGTTGGTCAGGAACCGAGCCCCCTGCCCGCACCCGGCGGCCGCGACCTGCCCGTGAGCGACGACTTCCTCATGATGAAGGAACTGCCGCGCCGGATGATCTTCATCGGCGGCGGGTTCATCGCCTTCGAGCTCGCCCACATCGCCCGGCAGGCTGGTGCGCAGGTGACCATCCTCAACCGCAGCGACCGCATCCTGCGACATTTTGACGCCACGCTGACTCATGAACTTATCGACGCGTCCCGCGCAGCGGGCATCGACGTCAGGCTGAACGCCCCTGTCCACAGCGTCGAAAAGAAACCGGATGGATTCCTCGTCCGGTGCGGCGAGGATGGCGACGAGATTCATGAAGCGGAGATGGCTTTCAACTGCACGGGTCGCAGGGCCGCCGTGTCCGGGCTGGGGCTCGACGCGGCCGGGATCGAACATGGTCCGCACGGCATCGCCGTCAACGGCCACATGCAAAGCGTTTCCAATCCCGGCGTCTACGCCATCGGAGACGTGACGGACCAGGGCATGGCCCTGACTCCCGTCGCCACCATTCAGGGACAGGTGGCCGCTGCCAACATCCTGAATCCGGGCTCTTCTGTCGTTGATTACACTGGTATTCCGAGTACATGCTTCACTTTTCCGCCCCTTGCCGAAGTCGGCCTGCTTGAAGAGGACGCACGCAAGCTCGGCCTCGAATTCACCGTGAAGGAAACCGATCTCTCCGATTCCTTTGCTTGGAAACGACTCAACCAGCCATTTGGCCGGGCTCGGGTGCTTCTGGACGAGCCGGGCGACCGCATCCTCGGAGCGCACATCCTCGGCCACAACGCCGAGGAGATGATCAACCTCTTTGCCTTGATAATCCGGCAGGGAATCCCACTCTCCAAGGTGCGCGACACGGTCTGGGCCTACCCCACGTGCGGCTATGAACTGAAATACATGGTGTAAGTTGCGCCATTCACCAGTGGGGAGGGGGACTTGACCTCCTCCCCAAACCACCGCTGCGATACCGCTTCGTCAAAGTATGCCAACGCCCCATGCGGCACAGGATGAAAACCCTTGATAACCCCATGTGATTCGGCTAAAAGCTCCCTCCTATGACTACATTTGCAACGACCACTCTCATCATCTGCGGCAGTGCTCTCATTGTCTTCATCATGCTCGCGCGGGGATCCAAAACAAAGACCGCCAATCGCCCGAGCATAAATATTGATTTCGACACCGCCAAGGAGCGCGAAGACAAGAACCGCTACTTCAGTTAACCCCAGCCCTTGCCGGCGCACCCGCGCCAATCCGATACCTCATCGCGTTGCCTTTTGAACAAAGCTGGCGTAATAATG
The DNA here is from genome assembly GCA_947259235.1 of uncultured Pseudodesulfovibrio sp. Lineage (GTDB taxonomy): Bacteria > Desulfobacterota > Desulfovibrionia > Desulfovibrionales > Desulfovibrionaceae > Pseudodesulfovibrio. The sequence goes on from CAMYLL010000336.1 coordinate 2,513, forward strand.
CTGTTTGATGAAACCTCAAACACCAAAGCACTTGCACGTCATGGCGGCGCTTGCGTTCCTCGTCGTGGCACTGACCGCCTGCTCCGAGCCCCCCTCCAACATATTCCAGGGATATGTCGAGGGTGAATACGTCAGCGTGGCCTCGCCTCTTGGCGGCACTCTGCAGACCCTCTCAGTTGCCCGCGGCCAGCAGGTACAGGAAAACGCCCCTCTCTTTGCCCTCGAAAACGACTACGAACAGGCCGGTGTTGCCGAGGCGCAACACGGACTGCAACGCGCCAAGGACCGCTTGGCCGACCTGGAAAAAGGACTTCGTCCGTCAGAAATCGCCACCATCCAGGCCAGACTCCGCCAAGCCAAGGCCTCCGCCAACCTGGCCAAGATCGAATACGACCGCCGGATCAAGCTCATCAGCGAACACACCATCTCCCAGGAAGAGCTGGACCAGTCGAAAAACGACTATGTTCAAAGCTCCCACCGCGTACGCGAGATTGCCGAGGAGCTGAAAACGGCCCGCCTTGGCGGCCGCAGCGACGCCATACTCGTGGCCGAGGCCGAGGTGAACCAGGCCCAGGCTAAGCTGGATCAGGCACAGTGGAGCCTGCAACAGAAGACCCGCACGGCCCCGGACAACGCCCTTGTCTTCGACACCCTCTATCGCGTGGGCGAATGGGTCGCCGCCGGACAGCCCGTGGTCTCCCTGCTGCCGCCACAGAACATTGAGGTCCGTTTCTTCGTGCCCGAAGGGGTGGTCGGCTCCCTGAAGATCGGCCAGGAGGCTCTGGTCACATTCGACGGCTCACCCGAGCCTGTGCGGACGACCATCACCTACATATCTCCCAACTCGGAATACACC
>CAMYLL010000337.1 GCA_947259235.1 uncultured Pseudodesulfovibrio sp.
TGGCGACGAAGCACTCGTTCTCGATGGCCCGGGCCTGGGCGCAGCGGCGCACCCGCAGGTAGCCCGTCTTGGTGTCGGTCCAGAAGGGGACGAGGAGCATCTTCATGCCCTTCATGGTCTGCAGCCTCGCCAGCTCGGGAAACTCCACGTCGTAGCAGATGAGGATGCCGACCTTGCCCACGTCGGTGTCGAACACCTTGAGCTCGTTGCCGCCCTTGAAGCTCCAGTGCGCGTCCTCCTCCGGGGTGATGTGCAGCTTGGCCTGGCTGTCCCAGGTCCCGTCGCGGCGGCACAGATAGCTGACGTTGTAGAGCTTCCCGTCCTCGCCCAGCTCGGGCACGCTGCCCGTGACGATGTTGATGTTGTAGCTCAGGGCCATCTCGGTCATGGCCTGGCGCATGTCCTCGGTGTATTCCGAGAGCTGGCGCATGGCGTCCGACGGGCTCATGCCCTCGTACATCCTGATGAGCGGGGCATTGAGCAGCTCGGGGAAGAGGATGATGTCCGCCTTGTAGGCGCTGACCGTATCCACGAAGAACTCCACCTGCTGCATGAAGTCGTCGAAGGACTCGAACCGGCGCATCTCCCACTGGACCACGCCGAGCCGGGCGATGGACTTGGTGCGGCCCACCAGACGCGTCTTCTTCTGATAATAGATGTTGATCCACTCCAGGAGCACCGCGTGGCCGTGGGAGTGATGGTCGTCCGGCCAGTAGTCGTCGAGCAGGTTGCGGACGTGAAAGTCGTTTGAAATTTGGAAGGTCAGCACAGGATCGTACAGCTCGCGGTTCTTGACCTTGAGGATGTACTGCTGGGGCGTCATTTCCTCGGAAACCTTGTGGTAGCCGGGGATGCGGCCGCCCAGGAGGATGCCCTTGAGGTTGAGATTCTCGGCTATCTCCTTGCGCGCGTCATACATGCGCCGACCCAGGCGCATGCCCCTGTATTCCGGGTCCACGAAGACCTCGATGCCGTACAGGTAGTCGCCCTCGGCGTCGTGGGAGGCGAAGGTGCCGTTTGCGATGATCTTGTCGTAGGAATGCTGGTCGCCGAACAGGCTGAAGTCGATGATGATGGACAGGGCGATGCCCACGGGCTCGCCGTTGTCCTCTATGCACACCTGCCCCTCGGGAAAAAGCGAGATCAGCAGGGCGATCTGATTGCGGGTCCACGGGGTGTCCACCCCCTTGTAGACGCGCTTGAAGATGCTGCGCAGGGAGTCGTAGTCGTCCAGGCGGAGGTGTCGTGTCGTCAGTTTGTGTTCGACTTCATCAGTCATGTGTTTCCTTTGTCTTGTGGCGTTCCCCGGGATGGGGCGGTGCCGTTGAGTCCGCCTCGGCAGGGCGGGGGCGTCTCCTATCTGAAGTCCACCGGCAGGGGGCCGCCGCCGAGGTCCACCAGGGCCGAGACTTCGGGCGTGGCGGCCACGACCCTGCCCCGGCGGATGACGAAGAGCCGGGCCGGGCGCAGGCGTAGGGCCTCCATCTTCGAGGACGCCTGGAGCACGACCATGTCCGCGTTGCAGCCCGGAGCCAGTCCGTAGCCCTCAAGCCCGAGGGTCCTTGCCCCGTTCACGGTCACGGCGTCGAAGAGCGATTCCTGCTGGCCCACCCCGGTCATGTGCAGGGCGTGGGCGCCCATGTGGGCCACCTCCAGCATGTCGTGGCTTCCCATAGGATACCACGGGTCCATGATGTCGTCATGTCCCAGGCAGACGTTGACGCCCATGTCCATCAACTCGGGCACGCGCATCAGGCCGCGCCGCTTGGGATAGGTGTCGTGACGGCCCTGGAGGTTCATGTTCACCAGCGGGTTGCAGACGCAGTTGATCCGCGCCTCGGCCATGAGGGGCAGGAGCTTGGACACGTAGTAGTTGTCCATGGAGTGCATGCTCGTCAGGTGCGATCCGGCCACCCGGCCATGCAGTCCCAGCCGCTGGGTCTCGTAGGTCAGGGACTCGATGTGCCGCGACAGGGGGTCGTCTGATTCGTCGCAGTGCATGTCCACCATCAGGCCGCGCTCGGCCGCAACCTCGCACAGGATTCTGACGGACTCGCGTCCCTGGTCCATGGTCCGCTCGAAATGGGGGATGCCGCCCACCACGTCCACGCCCTTGTCCAAAGCCGCGTGCAGCAGGCGCACGCCGTCCGGGCAGCGGAGCACGCCGTCCTGGGGAAAGGCCACCAGCTGGATGTCCACCACGTCCTTCATCTCCTCGCGCACCTCAAGGAGCACGTCCACGGCCATCAGGCTCGGGTCCGTGGTGTCCACATGGGTGCGGATGGCCAGGTTGCCCCGGGCCACGGACCAGGAGAGCAACTTCATGGCGCGCGCCTTGATGCCTTCGGCGGTCAGATCGGGCTTGAGCTCGCCCCAGATGCGGATGCCCTCCAGCAGGGTTCCGTCCTGGTTGAGGCGGGGCATGCCCATGGACAGGGTGGCGTCCATGTGGAAGTGGCTGTCCACGAAGGGCGGGGTGACGAGGTTGCCCGCGGCGTCGACGGTGTGGGCGGCCTCGGCCTGGATGCATGGGGATATCTCGATGATTTTGCCGTCCCGGCAGGCTATGTCCATCAGGGTATCGTGGTCGTGAAGGGTGCAGTTCTTGACGAGCAGATCAAGCATCATGGGGCTCTCTTGGGTGAATATGAGGTGTTTTGGTCGGCATGTCTCTTCTTCTACCTGACCGCGCTTCATTAATAAAGACCCTGCCGGGGGAGAGGGGGGATGAAGGGGAGGATGAAGAGAAAAGAGAGAGCCAGTTGAGAAACTGCGTTTCTCAAGCTTCCATGCCCTCCCGGCGGGGTCACTTTCTTTTGCTGGCCCAAAAGAAAGTAACCAAAGAAAAGGGCCGGGGGTCGCTTATCCGCTGCACTCCACGGCCAAGAATCCGATCCAATCGGCTGCGCTCCCGAATCAAGTCGCCGAAGCGGCTCCGTGATTCGAGAGAGCCGCTCCGCTCGATTGGTCGGCTTCTAGGCCTTTGAAGGCTTTACCGCTGGGGCCGAGTGGAGCGGGAGATTTTTTCTGGGCGCACGTCCGCTGAGGGTGCGCCTTGTTGCGGGCGAAGGGCGGAGTGTCATTGCCTGCCACACCATTTTCGGTGGTTCTTACAACGACGGACAATGTCGGGAGCGGCTTGGAGGCAGTGGGACGGGCTGCGTCCGGGGCGAAACCCGGCGGAGGCGGAGTCTTCGACCGCCGACAACTGTTTCGCCAGCAGGCCGGTCCATACTGCCTCCTGCCGCGGGAGACCGATCACAGGTCTTCACAAGGCGTCTTTTGCTTACTTTTGGACGCCTTGGCCCAAAAGTAAGTCGCGACGGAGGAGCGAAACCTTCCGGTAATCGTCCCGCCGGAGGCG
>CAMYLL010000338.1 GCA_947259235.1 uncultured Pseudodesulfovibrio sp.
GTCGCCCAGGGAGTGAGACTTGAAGAGGGTCGGCGTGGCGGTGAGGATCTGAGCCAGCCCCTGACGGCTGCGCTCGATGGTGCGCATGTCCCGATAGCTGCGTATGGCGGTGGTGACCGCCGTATAGAGCTTCTGCGCGGTCAGCTCGGCCTTTTCCTTGTAGTCGTTGATGTCGTATTTGAAGATGACTTCCTGCTCCGGGGCCTCGCCGGGCTGTCCGGTCCGCAGGATGATGCGCACCAGTCTGTTCTCCATCTCGTTTCGCACCCACTGGGCCATTTCCAATCCCGCCTGCGGCGTTTCCATCACCACATCCAGCAGCATCACCGCCGTATCGGGGTTGTCCATGAGCAGTTGTCTGCCCTCGGCGGCGGAATACGCGGAGAGGATGGTCAGCCCCACCCCCTCGAAACTGTATCCCCGCAGAACCAGGGTGGTTACCTTGTGGACAAAATCGTCGTCGTCAACCACCAGCAGCTTCCAGGTCTGCTCGCTGCTGACGGGGGCTATCTCGCTGTCTTCGGCCGCGAAGCGCAGCTCGTCGTCATGTTTGTCTGTCATGCACATTCTCCGGAGTGGCGGATTGTCCCGCGTGCCTGAGCGGGATGGTGATGGTGTAGGAGGTTCCCTGCGGTCCGGTGGTGAAGCGGATCGTTCCGTCCAGGACCTTGTTGACGATATTGAAAACGATGTGCAGGCCCAGGCCGGTTCCTCCGCTGCCCCGCCTCGTGGTGACGAACGGTTCGAATATCCTCTCGGATATCGACTCCGGTATGCCGGCGCCGTTGTCGCTGAAGGTGAATTCCAGCGTGGGGCCAGCCACGGATGCGCTGACTTCGATGCGCCCGGTCGCCTCCTGATCAAATGCATAGGTCAGGGCGTTGGTCAGCAGATTGGTGATGATCTGCACGAAGGCCCCGGGGTAGCTGTAGATGTCCAGATCGGGACAGGTGTTTTCCACGGTGTGGCCGGTGTTCTTGAACTTGGGCCGCAGGCTCAGGAGCACCTCGTCAACATAGTCGTGCAGGTTGAACTGGCGGGGCATCTCCGAGGACTGGTCCGCCGCCACCTGCTTGAAGCTGCTGATGAGTCCGGCCGCCCGGTTGAGGTTGGTCAAGGTGCTGGCCGAGGATTCCTTGCCGTCCACCAGGAAGCGCTCCAGGTCTGACTTCTTGAGCTCGCCGTTCGAGAGCAGCCTGTCCAGCTCCGCGATGCGGTCGCTGAGAAAGGAACTGGCCGTGACGCCGATGCCCAGGGGGGTGTTGATCTCGTGGGCCACTCCTGCCACCAGACTGCCCAGGGCGGCAAGCTTCTCGGAGAGGAGCAGCTCCTCCTGGGTTCTGCTCAGCTCGGCGAGGGAGTGTTCCAGCTTGGCGTTGGCCTTTTCCAGATTATCCGTGCGGTCGGCCACGCGGCGTTCCAGCTCCTCGTTGAGCTTGCGTAGCTTGTCTTCCGTCTGCTTGAGCGCCGTTATGTCGCGGCCTTCTATGATCAGAAAGATGATGTTTCCCTCGTCGTCGCGGGCGGGTTTGAGGGAGAAGTCCACTGTCATTGGCGTTCCGTTCTCGCTGACGGCCGGGAATTCCCTGCGAACGATTTCCCCTTGGGCCGCGCGGCGGACGCTCTCGCTGATCCAGGTGCGGTTTTCCACGCTGCGTTCGAACCAGTGGGCCTCCCAGAACGGCTTGCCGAGGAGGTCTTCCTGCTTGATGCCGAGCTGCCTGAGAGAGCTGTCGTTAGCCTGGATGACAGTGCCGTCACGGGCGAGAATCCCGGTGAACTGATACGTCTGGTTGAATATGGCGCGGAACCGCTCCTCGCTGTCCTTCAGGGCCTTGTCGGCCTGCCTGCGGTTGGTGATGTCGACGGACAGGCCGAGTACGGCGGGCTGTCCGGTATCGGCTGAAATGTAGGGCAAACGGGTGGTCTGGAGCCAGTGGATGGACCCATCCGGGTATCGGAACGGTTCCTCAAGGCTGACCTTAGGATGGCCGGTGTCAAAGACCATTCTGTCTTCCGCGAGCCTGCGCCTGGCCTGTTCCACGTTCGGGTGGACATCGGACTCCAGGACGCCATTTAGTGTGTCCACCGTACAGCCCATGCTGTCCGCCATGGACCTGTTGGCCAGCAGAAAGCGTCCCTCGCGGTCCTTGGCGTAGATCATGTTGGGGACCAGATCGATGAGCTGTCTGAGGCTTTCGCGGTTGAGTCGCAGCTCCCGGATGCCTGACTGTACCTCGTGTCGCAACCGGCGGGACCGGAAGAGGAGCAGCGCCATCATGGCGGCGATGATCCCGCCTGCCAGGAGCAGGTAGGGCAGCCCTTCACGCACCCAGCCCTTGGAGCGCCCTTCCGGGGGAACGAGAAAAAAGCCGTCCAGGGGGTGGGTATGGTCGATGAGCCCTGCGGCCTGACAGGTGAGCATGATGCGCCGCCAGCGGTCCCGGCTCATGGTCCCCACGTCCACCAGCTCCGGCAGAATGAGCGGGCGCATGGTGCTTGCCTCGTGCTCCAGTGCGTCCCGGCCCGCGTCGGGGTTGTATCGCGTGCGGATCAGCTCCACCAATTCGTCCGGGTTGGCCAGGGCGTAGCGCCATCCCTTGAGGCTGGCCCGGACAAACCGGTCCACCAGCTCGGGGTCGTCCTCGGCCAGTCGTTTCGACGTGATCAGGCAGTCGCCATAAAAGTCCATGCCGTAGTCGGCGGGATTCATTGTGCGGACGGGAATGCCCACCTTTTTGAAGGCATAGGGCTCGGTGGTCAGGTAGGCGGTCATGGCGTCGGTTTCGCCCTGGATCAGGTCGTCGATATTCCCGGAGAGTTGCTGGATCTTGATGTCGGCGTTGCCGATATCGTGAAGGGCGAGCAGGGCTCTGATTGGAGGGGTGGGGTTGGTGTCCAGCATGATCCGCTTCCCTTTGAGATCTGCCGGAGCCTTGATGCATGAATCGGCCAGAACCAGGAGACATTCGGCCGAGTGCTGGAAGATGGAAGCCAGGGTCACGATCGGCTGTCCGTTCAGATAGGCGAGCAGGGCATTGGTGCCGCTGATTCCGAACTCCGCACGGCCCTGCATGACTTCGGCCTCGGTCGTCATGCCGACGTCTTTCGTACGGCGTTCCGCGGGCCCAACATCCTTCAGAACCTCCTCGGCGAGCAGGCCCTTTCGGCGGCCTTCATTCCCATCTACTCCAAGATGCTGGCCGAAGGCCGCGAGCGCGATGCCGGCCGTTTCGCAGGCGCGATCTTTGGGCTGCTGCTGGCGACGGCCGGTGCGATCGCGCTCCTCGGAGTTCTTTTCGCCGAGCCGATCGTCATCGCGCTGAGCCCCGGCTATCTCGGCGACG
>CAMYLL010000339.1 GCA_947259235.1 uncultured Pseudodesulfovibrio sp.
CCGTGCCGGATTCGCCGAGGATGAGCACCGTGGAGCGGCTGGGCGCGGCGCGGTCCACCATGTCCATCACCTGCTGCATGCCCTTGCCCCGGGCAATGATGTTGCCCTTGCCGAACTTGTCGCGGATCTCGCGCTTGAGGCGGATGTTCTCCTGTTGGGTGGAGGCGTACTGCACGGCCTTGGAGATGGACAGCAGCAGCTCCTCGTTGGCAAAGGGCTTGGTGATGTAGTCAAACGCGCCGATGCGCATGGCCTCCACAGCGGCCTCGATGGAGCCATAGGCGGTCATGATCAGCACCGGGATGTGCGGGTAGTTTTTCTTGCAGTGTTCGAGCACGTCCTGGCCCGAGAGCTTGGGCATCTTCATGTCCGTGAGGATGAGGTCAACCTCGGACTCCTCAAGATAGGCGATGCCCATTTCCGGGTCGGACAGGGTGGTGACGTTGTATCCCTCGTCGTCCAGGATGGACTCCAGGATGAGCAGATAGTTTTTCTCGTCGTCGAGAACCAGGATATTCGCGGGCATGTACTCTCCGGCGTTGGATGAGGGGTGTGGTACGGCGACCCGGCCAGTGCCAAGTGCTTCCGACCGTGCGGGCAGGATAAATCAAGACGGCCCGAAAACCAAGGGGGCATTTCCCGGCCATATGGTGACAGAGGACGACGCCTTCGACAGCGGTGACGCCGCCCGCTTCCTCGCCATGAGCGGCTCGCCATGATCAGTCAGCGCCACAGGCGAATGCTCCTGCACGAATCATCCGATAATAACGCCCGGCAGTCACATTGTTTGTCCGCCCTCTGGATTCTCCGTGAAGGCCATGATAGATTGCGGACATGATTGCATCGGATAAAGACACGCTGCGTCGCGAACTGATGGCCCACCGGGCCGGATTGAGTGCCGAGGCCGTACGCACGGCAAGCGAGGATGCCTTGAGCCTGATCCGGTCCCTGGCCGAATGGCGTCAGGCGCGGGAGGTTCTCGTCTACTGGCCCGTGCGCGGCGAGGTGGACGTGCGCCCGCTGGTGGCCGAGCTGTGGCAGCGCGGCTGCCGGGTGCTCATGCCCCGCTGCCGCCCCGATGCCTATGGCGAGATGGACATAGCCTGCGCCGCCTGCGAGGACGAGCTGGTTCCCGGTCCCTTTACCCTGATGGAGCCGGACGCGGGCAAGTGCCCGCCCGTTACCGAATGCAGCCCGGACATGGCCCTGGTCCCGGGCGTGTGCTTTGACCGGCGCGGCTACCGTCTGGGGTTCGGCGGCGGCTACTACGACCGCCTGCTGGCCACCGACGGCATGAAGCGCCCGTTGATCCTTGGCATCGGCTACGCGTTCCAACTGGTGGAGTCCCTGCCCGTCCAGCCGTGGGACATGCCTGTCGACATCGTTTGCACTGAAGAGGAACTATGGCGCCCGTAGCCTTTTTCCCTTTCATCTTTCCGGCCGTTCCCGGGGTGGGCTGCGTCTTCACCTCGCGCCAGGGCGGGGTGAGCGAGCCGCCCCACGACTCGGCCAATCTCTCCTTTGAGGTGGGCGACGACCCCGGGGCCGTGCGCCGCAACCGCAGACTGCTCCATGACCGGCTCGGTCTCGCGGGCTGGTGCGAGTGCCGCCAGATCCACGGCGACGTCATCCACTTCGACCCTGCGCCGGGCGCGCCCGAGGCCGAACCCACCCTCGAAGGCGACGGGCTGGCCACCAGCGCCCCGGGCATCGGGCTGGTGATCAAGACCGCGGACTGCCAGCCCCTGCTCCTGGCCCACCGATCGGGCCGCCACGTGGCCGCCCTGCACGCGGGCTGGCGCGGCAACCAGATCAACTTTCCCGGCTCCGGCGTGGCCCGCTTCTGCGAAACCTACGGCCTGTCCCCGGCGGATGTCTTTGCCGTGCGCGGCCCCAGCCTGGGCCCTGCCGCAGCCGAGTTCGTCAACTTCGACAGCGACTTCGGCCCCGGATTCGAGGCCTACTACGACCGCGTCACCCGCACCGCCGACCTCTGGCGCATGACCCGCGACCAGCTCCGCCGCGCGGGCGTTCCCCCGGCCCAGACCTTTGGCATGGACCTGTGCACCATGACCCGCGAGGATCTCTTCTTCTCCTACCGCCGCGCCTGCGCCGCCCCGGTGAAGGAGACAGGGAGACAGGCGGGAATCATCTGGATCAAAAAGTAGCGAGCGCCACAATGGACACCCGCCCCGGCACACCCTGCCTCGGGCCGAGACATTCCCCGGCAAATCGGCTACACACTGCCCATGGGCATTCTCTTCAAACTCATCATCATCCTGGGCCTGGTCTTTCTCATCGCCGGGTTGTTCACCAAGAGCAAGGCCGAGCGGGTGGCGCGACGCAACAAGACCACCAACATCCTGCTGGCGGTGCTCATCGTCATGCTCGCCGTGACCACCATCATGGGATTCATCAACCGGTAGGCCGCCGCGAGCCCCTGCCGACGGCGCAAGCAGCAAGCCAATGACCCGTCCGGAACATCCGCATATCCACTGGTCCGGCCCGAGCGACGGGCCACGCATCCTCGGGATCAATCCCTGGATCACGGACTTTGCGGCCTTCAACCTGTGGTCGCGCCCGGTGGGATTGCTGGCGTGTCTTTCCATGGTTCGCGGCGCGGGCGCGTCCGTGGCCCTCATGGACTGCCTGGACCCCACCTGGGACGGCGTGCGCTGGCCCAAACCCGGCAAGCACGGCACAGGCCATTACCCCAAGGAAGAAATCGAACCGCCCGGCCCGCTCGCCTTCACCGGCCGCCGCTTCAGCCGCTACGGCCTGCCGCGCGAGCTGGTCCGGCAGGCGCTGGCCCGGCTGGACCCCGCCCCGGACGCGGTCCTCGTCTCCTCCACCATGACCTACTGGTATCCCGGCGCCCTCGACGCGCTGGCCATGGCCGCCGAGCTGTGGCCCGGCGCGGTGCGCATCCTGGGCGGAACTTACGCCACCCTGTGCGCCGACCATGCCGCCCGGCATGGGGACGCCGATCTCATCCTGGGCGGGTCCCTGGAAACGCCCAGCAACTGGACCCGGCTGTGGGCCACACTTCGCCGTCCCGCGCCGCCTCTGCCCGAGGGCGCGGGGCTCGATCTCGCCCTGGACCTCTACGCCAGCCCGGGCTACGCGCCCATCCTCGGCTCGCGCGGGTGCCCCTTTGCCTGCGACTATTGCGCCAGCCGGGCGCTCTACCCGGGATTCACCCAGGCGGACCCGGCCCGCGTCATCGCCGGGATCGAGGCGGACCATGCGCGCGGCGTGCGCGATTTCGCCTTCTATGACGACGCCCTGCTGGTGGCTCCCGAACGCTGGCTGTGGCCCGTGCTCGAAACGACAGCCCGCCGCTG
>CAMYLL010000340.1 GCA_947259235.1 uncultured Pseudodesulfovibrio sp.
GGGAGGGCAGCTCCATGACCCGGGCCGAGGCGGGCAGGTCGTCGGGCGAACCCGCTGTGACAAGGCCGGGGATGGCGGCAAGGCGTGACCGCAGCGTCTTGGGGTCTGCGTCGCCGATCTCCCGGATGGCGTCTGCCACGGCCACGATGGAGTTCTCGGCCATGCCGTAGGTGATGGCCGTTGCCTTGCTGTCCAGCAGGATCGAGCGGCGCACGGCATCGGCCCAGAAATCGAAATGGGAGATGCGGCGCAGTGACGCCTCGATCCCGCCCAGGATCACGGGCAGGCCGCGAAAGGCGCGCTGGACCACGTTGGTGTAGGCGATGCACGCCCTGTTGGGACGGCTTCCGGCCATGCCGCCCGGGGTATAGGCGTCGTCGCTGCGTTTTTTGCGAAAGGCGGTGTAGTGGGCGAGCATGGAGTCGAGGGATCCGGCAGTGATTCCGGCGAACAGGCGGGGCCTGCCCATGCGCGCCACGTCGTCGGGCGCGTCCCACCGGGGCTGGGCCACAATGCCCACGCGATAGCCGTGGTGCACCAGCCAGCGGCCGAGCAGGGGCGCGCCAAAGGACGGGTGGTCCACGTAGCCGTCGCCGGTGACCAGCAGGATGTCCAGCTCGTCCCAGCCGAGGCGGTCCATCTCCTGTCTGGTCATGGGCAGGAAAGGGGGTTGCTCTACCTGGGCCCGGGGGGCGAGGGACGCGGACTGATCGTTTGCGGCGGATGTCATGGCGTGATGATGGCCTACGGCCCGGGTTTGGTCCACACAATTCATGCCCGCCGGGGGGCGAGGCGCGCCCGGATGCGGGCGAAGAGGGCGGGTTTGCGGTCATACTGATGGATAAGGACCGGGCGTCGGCCCTGCCTGTCGAGCACGAGGCCGTGCGCGTCTGTGGCCGGTTCGCCGTGGGTGGCGCCAAGAGTCAGGACCGGGAATCCGTTGTCGTGCAGGGTCATGCCCGGGAGCGGGTCCGTGTGGATGAGGACGTTGTGGACCCCCTGGTCATAGCCAGCCATGGCCAGGCCGGGCGTGAAGGGGAGCAGCCGCCGGGTCATGGCGTCGAGGTAGCGGGCCATGCCGTCATGGTCTGCCACGGTGGTACCGGAGCAGGAGACGCGCCGGTCCGCCACCCGGGCCAGTGTTGCCTCGCCCTGGTGGCCGTTGATCCAGCGGGCGTTGTGGGGGCAGCCGCCGATGGTGGCCCCCGGGTCCTCCAGCATGCAGTTGATGCCCTCGGGCCAGTCACAGCTGAAGGGTGCGGCCTGAAAGACGACGTCGCGCACGTCGGTGATCAGGATGCGCTCGAAGCGGCGGGCGGTGGCTTTCAGATAGTCCTTGTAGAGGAAGTAACGCAGGGCGTTGTATGGCAGATGGTCCAGCCCGGCGGGCCTGTTCAGGGGGATGACGGTGGTCCCGTGGGCGCGCACCTGCTCCAGGCCGCGAGTGGTCTCGGAGACGAAGAGCACGCATTGGCCGGTGTACTCGGAGTCTTCGAGCGAGGCCAGGAAAGGACGCATGTCGCCGTAATGGTAGCCTGCGGCCAGGCCGAGAATGAGGGTGTCGGCGTTCATTGTGTTCCTGGAACTTGTGTCGGGCGAGCTTGCCGCCACGCTGTGGGGGCGTTGACGCATCGCCGCCCGACTGTGCGCGGTGCGCAGTCGGGCGGCGGGTGTTGTTTCAAAAGGGCTGCGGCCTATGCGCCGGAGGGTTTCCGTCTCCTGCGGCGGCGTCTGGGCCTGCGCTTGGGCTGGCCGTCACCGTCTGTCGAGACGGTTTGGGGCGAAGCGGTTTGGGCCTGTGCGGTCTGGGCGGGCGCGCTTTCGCGTTCCGGCTGGGCAGGCGCGTTTTCCCGCGCGGGCTGTTCGCGTTTGGGGCGGCGCTCTGTGCGCGGGGCCTCCTGCGCGGTCTCCTCGCGAGGCTGTGCGGGCTTGCGCTGGGACCGCTCCTCTTGCTGAGGCTCGGTGGGCGGTGTTGCCGCCCGTTCCGGTCTGCCGTCGCGGCGTCCGCCACGGTCTTCCCGATTGCCGCGTTCCTGGCTGCCGCCTCTGCTTTCGCGGTCATTTCTCTCCGGGCGTCCGCCGCCTCTGGGGGGGCGGGATTCGGAGCGTTCGCGCGCGGGCCTGGGGGGCGCGGCCTGGGTATCCGGGACTGTGCTCGGTTTGCCGTGCAGGGTGTTCTGGTAGATTTCGTCGAGGAGCATGGCCAGCAGGCCGAGGGATTCCTCGTTTTCAGCGTATTTGCGGGCCAGCGCAAGGAACCGGGCGGCGCGTTCGCGTTCCAGGTTGGTCAGCTTGCGGAATTTCTTTTCGAGCAGCGCGGTCAGGCGCTCTTCTATGATGTTGGCGACGTCTTCCTCGGTGGGGTCCTTGATCTCCTCGAAGGAGATGCTAAAGCGGGTGGCGATGCGCTCAAGCTCCATGCGCTGGATGACGTCCACCAGGGTGATGGCCGTGCCCGTTGCCCCTGCCCGACCCGTGCGGCCCGCACGGTGGACGTAGGACTCCGGGTCCTCGGGTGGCTCCATCATGAAGACATGGGAGAGGTCCGGGATGTCGATGCCGCGCGCGGCGACATCCGTGGCCACCAGAAAGCGCAGCTTGCCTTCCTTGATCCGGGCCATGAGCGATTCGCGTTTGCTCTGGGTCAGGTCCGAGGTCAGCCCCTCGGCGTCGAATCCGAACTGGGAGAGCAGGGCCGCCGTGAACTCCACGTTGCGCTTGGTGTTGGAGAAGATCAGGGCGGAGGTGGGGTTTTCCAGCTCGATGAGCTTGATGAGCTTGCGCTCCTTGCCCATGGCCGCCACTTCCACAAACTGGTGGGCGATGGCGGAGATGTTTGCCTCGTCGCTGGAGAGGCTGAGAAATTCCGGCTTGTCCATGAATTCCTCGGCCAGGCGCAACACGCTCTGCGGGAAGGTGGCCGAGAACATGTAGGCTCCGCGCAGATTGCGCGGCAGGTAGCGTTTGACCTCGACCATGTCGGGGTAGAAGCCCACGGAGAGCATCCGGTCCGCCTCGTCGAAGATCAGCACCTTGAGGTTGTCCAGGGTCAGGTTGCGGCGCATGAGGTGATCAAGGATGCGGCCGGGGGTTCCGACCACGAGCTGCGCGCCGTCGCGGAAGGCGTCGAGCTGTTCCTTGTAGCCCACGCCGCCGTAAACGGCCACCACGCCGATGCCGTTCTCGCCGGAGAGCATCCTGGCCTCGTCGGCCACCTGGCGGGCGAGTTCGCGCGTGGGGACCATGACCAGGGCCTGGCACTGGGGCATGGAGAGGTCGAGCTTTTCAAGCAGGGGGAGGACGAAGGCGCCGGTCTTGCCGGAGCCGGTGCGTGCCTG
>CAMYLL010000341.1 GCA_947259235.1 uncultured Pseudodesulfovibrio sp.
CTGGTCCTGGTCGGACATCAGCGTGTATTTTTGTTTCGGGATGAGTGTTTTCAGGTACGCGCCATTTTCCTTGAAGGACTCACCTTTGATCGCCGCCACCATCAGCGGGGTGTGGTGGGTGGTGAAGACATAGCCTACGGTCAGCTTGGGTACATCGGCCGATAACGCTGGCTTTGCGCCCAAGCTGATGATGACCATTAGGGCCGCCATCAGGCATACACTTGTGCGAAATACACCCTTCGTCATGATACTCTCCTTCGTTGGTTGTTGGGTTTTACAAAAGTTCGATGAAGGCTTCGATGCGCGTACGTAATTGTTCGGTGTCGGAGAGGCTGTAGTCGGTTTCCACGTGCAGGAAAGGTAAGCCGAGCTCTTCTTCTACGAACCGGCTCACCGTGGTCGATTCCGCGTTGTAGGTGTGGCAGCCGAGCCATGTCAGGTCGATAACGGCATCCGCACGATAGGCTTCGGCCATTTCGCGCAGGGATTCGAGCCTGTTTGGATTGGGGGTCATGCAGGAGCAGGGTATTTGAAGATAGCGTCGGGCCAGTGCTTCCCATGGATCACCGGTCTCGTCCACAGGAAGGGTCAGTCCTTTCAGTCCGGTGCAGTTCTCCATGCAGACAACCCGAGCCCCCAACTCTTCAACGATATTGAGGAGTTTGTCTGACCCTTTGCCCGCCGGGCAGCCGGTGAGCAGGACTCGTGCACCGGACCTGGCCGGAAGCCCGGATTGTTCCAGGTACGCCTCAAGGTCTCGTCGCAATCCTGTCAGGGCAGTCATGTATTTTTCGGGATACACGGCAAAGCTTTTGCTCTCCTGCACGGCCAGGATTTCTCCTGCCGTCAGTGGAGATCGGTCATCGGCAGCCAATAGAGCCACTTTGGCCAGCTCGGCGCGGATGGCGTTCTCCTCTCCAATCCTGGCATGCAGAGCTTCATCGGTGACCTTCGTGCCGGAGAAGGATGTCAGGAACACCGCCAGTTCGCGCAGGCCGTGCAGCCAATATTGCAGTGCGGGTTCACCTTTTTGAGTATGGGGGAGATGCATAAGATGGAGCGGCTTCATCCGTCCCATCAGTTCATACATTTTTTTCTTACCGTCGCAGGTTGTTTCAGCTACCAGCACGTCGGCTGCCGAGAAGAACGGACAGTTGCCGTTGATCGCGTAGCCGTAACTTGATTTGATCAGTGGGCACAGGCTGGGTGGGAGTTCGCGTTCAGCTTCTTTGATCGGGGCTTGTTTCTTGCCGCACAAACTGATCGGGACCACCTGGGCCGCACGGATCAACTCGTTCGGAGCGTAAATACAGTATACACCGGCGATTTTCCCCCCGCCCTCTTTCCATGCATCCAAATCCGCGATGCTCAACTCCGAAAAGTTAATGAACTGTTTGATATTCATTGTTTTTTCATCCCGAGATGTGTGCCCGATACGCGCTGTGCGGGCGTGTTTATTTGATATGTTGATCCATTTTATTGATTTTATCGATAAGTAAAGAGTCTTCTCTATCTGATCTGGGGGAGGGCATGCAACTAAATGTTGTTTTGCGTGGTTTTGCACCAATGCGCGATAAGGGAATGGGCAATTCTTTTAATAGATATATGGGTGTGTTTTTTTTATCATCCTTGAGAATGGATTAGCTGCCCGTTGTAAAACTCAATATCGCAGGCTGCATCGCAGAGCCAGAAGCGGGTTCAGCAAAGCGGACCCGCGTCCCGACTTTGTTCAGTCGGCCCTGCCTTCCCGGTTTTGCTCGTGGATTCGATTTCCTCCAGCTCCATCGCAAGAAAAAAAGGATTTCAAGTCACTGCTTGGAATCCTTTTGTCGGGGTGTGGGTGATTGCGGGAGGATGTCCGTCGCG
The DNA here is from genome assembly GCA_947259235.1 of uncultured Pseudodesulfovibrio sp. Taxonomy (GTDB): domain Bacteria; phylum Desulfobacterota; class Desulfovibrionia; order Desulfovibrionales; family Desulfovibrionaceae; genus Pseudodesulfovibrio. Next base: position 1,867 of record CAMYLL010000341.1, read on the forward strand.
CCCTGCAGGGCGGTTTTCTTCCTCCTGTCACAGGTGGGGGGAATGGCGGACTGCGAGCGCGTGTGCCGGGCATGAAAAAAGGGAGCTGCACAGGCAGCTCCCTTCGTGTCTATTCTTGAAAACGGCTACACTTTGGAATCGAGGTATGCCTTGAAGGCGGGGGCCCCGGGCTTTCCGTCGACCGTGGTCACGCCATCCAGCCATTTCTCATACAACTCGGGATGGCTCTTGAGCCAGACGAGGCCCGCCTTGTCCATCTTGAGCGCCTTGTCTTCATGTACCGAGGTCATGATCTGGTTCATCATGGAAACAGGGAAGGTCATGTTCTTGAAGAGCTTCGCCACGTTGGGGTTGTCCGTTTCCAGGCCCTTGCGGATGTTGGTCCAGACGGTGGCGGTTCCGTCGTTGCCGCCGAAGGTCGCATCGGTGCTGCCTGTCAGGTAGGTCATGTCGATGCGCTCGTTCATGCTGTGCGGGGCCCAGCCGAGGAAGACGATCCACTTGCCGTTCTTGGACAAGGCCTGAACCTCGGAAAGCATGGCGACTTCACTGGAAGAGACCAGCTTGAACTTGCCCAGCCCGAACATGTCCTTGTCGATCATGTCCTGGATGATCAGGTTGCCGTCGTTGCCGGGTTCGATGCCGTAGATCTTCCAATCCAGCTTGCCGAACTTGGCGATGTCGCTGAAGTCCTTGAGGCCGGCTTCGGCGCAATAGGTGGGGACGGCAAGGGTGTACTTGGCGCCGGGCATGTTGGCCACGTACTTGATGACCGTTCCCTTGTCGAAGAACTTGGTGGCGATGGTCGCCATGGACGGCATCCAGTTGCCGAAGAAGACATCGGCGTCACCTGTGGACAGGGCGGAGTATGTGATGGGCACGGAAAAGACCTTGTTCTCCGCCTCGTAGCCGAGGCTTTCCAGAACGTCGACGGCGATTTCCGACTTGATTGTCACGCCGGTCCAGGAGACGCTGGCGACGGTGATTTTCTCAGCGGCCTGCGCCTGGAAGGAAGAACAGAAAAGGGTTGCGATGACGAAGATGGCGATTGAGAATCGCTTGAGACCAGAAGACATTGAACCTCCTCATTTGAAATTGGAGAAACGGCCAGGCTGTGTGCCTCGCCGTTTCGTGTGCGCGAAGTGCGCGAATCTGTTGTTTAACCTCCGAACCAGTTGAGCGGTTTGGCGGCGTGGTTGCGATAGATGTGTTTGACCTCGGTGTATTCCTCAAGGCCCATTTTGCCCAGCTCGCGGCCCAGGCCGGACTGCTTGTAGCCGCCCCAGGGGGCCTGGACGAAATAGACGTTGAAGTCGTTGACCCAGACCGTGCCGAAACGCAGCGCCTTGGATACGCGCTCCATCCGGTCGGGGTCGCGGGTCCAGAAGCCTGCGGACAGGCCGTAGATGGTGTCGTTGGCCCGCGAGATCGCTTCCTCTTCGGTGGCGAATCGCTCCACG
>CAMYLL010000342.1 GCA_947259235.1 uncultured Pseudodesulfovibrio sp.
ACTTCGTGGAGGGGCTCATGACCTATTGGGACGGCCTCGAGATCAAGGCCGACACCAAGGTCAAGTATTACGAGACCGACCACAAGACGGTCACCAAGAGTAATGCCAGCGAGTTTTTCCAGACCTTTCTCGGCAATGCCAAGCACATCCGACACTGGCTGATCTCCTACCGCGATCACGCTTATCCGAATGAGCAGGAGATGAAGAAAATCATCGGTTCATTCGGCAAGCAAAGCCAGATGAAATCGAAAGATCACCATTACGCCATCACCTCCCGGCACGGAGATGCCTCGAACGCCAAGGAACGGCTGTTCGTCTGCATCCCCGGCTCAACAGCCAAAGCGGAGCAAGAGATGAAACCGGTGCCGCTGGCCGCTGCCGCGAACTTCCACACCAGTATTCCCGTGGACATTCGCTTGGGTGAGGCGGAACGCTTGAGCGCCGAGGGTATGGATGTCGGGGCACCGGGCGACCCCCAGTTCAGTTTCGTGCTCTGCCGCACCGGCACCAACAAAAACGGCGATCACTTCACTGCCGATGAACTCTCCGGACGGCACATGACAGCCGTAAACAAGAAGGTCGATCTGCAGCACTCTCAGGAGTTCAACGATATCGTGGGTGGTGTCGTCGCCGCCGATTATCTGGAAGACGACAACGGCGGCCGGGTGGAATGCGTCGGGGAGCTTTATGTCCACGACACCCCGGCGGCTCGACTCGCTTACAAGCTGATGAAGCGCGGGATCATCTCCCAGGTTTCCATGGAATGTGACTACCAGGAAGGCGAATGTTCGGTCTGCCACAAACGCTTCCAAAACAAGGCCGACTACTGCACGCACCTGCGCAAGTTCAAGGGTCGTGATTTCAACGGCCAACCCGTCTTCGAAATTCTGCAGGGTGTCACCTTTACCGGACTGGGCTTGCTCGACCGCAAGGGTGCGGATGAGAACGCCCGAATTCTGCAGGTAGCATCGATTCAGAGCCAACCCGACCAATCCCAACACGAAGGAGATTCCACGATGGAAGACAAAAACAAACCCAACGATGACCCGGCCGCCAAGACTGAATCAGACGCGGCCAAGAAAAAACCGGTGCAGCAAGAGACCGACCCGGCCCGTGTTTCCGACCTGGAAAAGGAAAACCGGCAGCTCAAAGCCCAGGTGGCCGAGCTGCAGAAACGCGTCCAGGAACTGGAGGCTGAGCAAAAAGCCGCCGCCTGCCGTTCCCGGGCGAAGAAGCTCCTGACCCGTCTGGTGGAGAAGCAAGGACTCTCCTTTGCCTCCGAGGCGGACCGTGACGCCGAACTCAAGCGACTCGCGGAACTTTCCGACGAAGCCTTCACCGCCACTGAGGCGGCCTACGAGCGCCTGCCCAAATCGGCCAAGGAGGAGAAACTCGCCGCCAGCGACCCGGGGGACAAGCCCGCCGCCAAAGCATCGACGGAACAACCGCTGCGCAGCGACGCTGGTGTCCGTCCCCACGATGTGGATGACCGCAAGGTGTCGCTCGAGGATCGTCTGCGCGACGGGTTCATGGCCGCTTACCGCAACCGTGTCGGCGAGGACTCTCCCGAACACTCGGAACACAACGCATAAGGAGGAAACACCATGTCATTCATTAATCCGTGTCACCGCAGCCTCGCCTACGGCGATGGCCACATCCAGGGCGACGGGCAGCTCGGTCAGATGGTCCGCGTAGTCGGCAACGACCTGTTCGCCGTCAACACCGATCCCACCAAGCGCTCCTTCGGCATCCTGATCAAGGACTACGCCGGTGGAGAGATGCCCGGCATCTACTGCGACGGCGGCGTTTACGAGACCGACGCCTTCGAAGGGACTATCGCCGCAGGAGACGACCTGAAAGTCTCCGCCAACGGCCGACTGACCAACGGTATCGCAGCGGGAGAACGCCTGGTCGCCCAGGCCATCTCCGTACAGAGCGGCGTTCTCAAATTCCGTCTGTTCGTCTAACCCAAGGAGCCAACGCACATGAAAACCAATCAGTTGAAGATTCATTCCCAGGAATACATGGAAACCATGGCGCGGCTCATGAGCGAGGCTCTCGAGTCGCCGGAAGGCATGCGGGCATTGGCCGCCGCCATTGCCGCGCCTATCGAACAGGAGATCAAGCGCAAGGAGATCTCCTCGCTGTTGCTCACCAAGCACACGCTACCCAAGGGCGAACGGCCGGTCTACCAGAAGAAACCGACCGTCAAGGCCCACTGGATCAGCAAGGATGGCGACGCCCAGGAGCAGGAGGTGGGCAAGGACGAGGTCGAGTTCCCCACCAACCGTATCCACTCCAATCCGATGGTGGATGTTTCCGTCCTCAAGAATGGCAACATCGGCACGCTGATGGACATCCAGACCAGCGCCGCCGACGCCATCCGCAAGGAGATGGACCGCCGTACCATCTCGGTGTTGTCCTCGGCCATCCCGGCGTCCAACATCATCGAGGTCACCGGTGACGTGCTCACCGAAGAGGCGCTGAACGAGGCCATCTCGATCATCGAGGACCTGGAGCTTTCGGTGAAGTACATCGTCATGCGCGGCCGCCGGTTCAACGACATGCGCGGCTGGAATCTCGATCCCCAGACCAAGCTCGAGCTGCGTCAGAAGGGTGTCATCAAAAACTACGGCACCGGCGGCATTCTGCTGACCGCCTCCATGCCGTTGGACGAGATCATCATCGTCCCGGATGAAGAGGTCGGAAAGATGCCGGTTCGCGAGAACCTGAAGACGGAGTCCATCGACCAGAAGACCCGCTTTAAAACCGGTTGGCTGGTGTGGTCCGAGATCGGCCAGGGCATTACCCGTCCCGACGTCATGGCCAAAATCAAACTGGTTCCATAATCCCGGAGGTAATGCGTTATGAATCGAATCAAAAACATCCGGCCCGGTATCTTGGTCATTCCTGATGCCGGGCTGAAACTGAAGCCCGGACAGGTCGTCGAGGTGGAACACTTTACCAAACAAATCCAGGCTGCCCTGAAAAACGGACGCCTGGCCATGGCAGACAAACCGAAGCAGGAACCGGTCGTGAGTCCCGAGCCCGACCAGGACGCGGAGCCGGTGGACCTGAGCAAGCTCTCCGCCACAGACGCCATCTCCAAGGTCAACGAGGAGGCCAATCCCGAGACCCTCAAGGGCTACATGGAAACCGAAAAACGCCGCACGGTGATCGACGCGCTCAAGAGCCGTCTGGAGGGCATGCAAGGTGCTGCTGAGTGATCTGATCGCCGACCTGCGGCTCGATCTTTCCGATCCGGGCGCATCTCTCTTCGAGGACCTGACTCTGGATAGATGCGTCCGGAAGGCCGTTTTTCG
>CAMYLL010000343.1 GCA_947259235.1 uncultured Pseudodesulfovibrio sp.
CTTGCCGGGCTTGATCGCGCCCTTCTTGGCCTGTTGCAGGAAGGTCAGGGCCGGGGTGATGCGCTCGTGGCCGGGCACGGGGATCATGCGCGGCTTTTGCGCGCCCACGGCCAGGACCACGAAATCGTACTCCTCCTTGAGGGCCTCGAACTCACGCGTCTTGAGCTCCTGCTGCAAGTGCACATGGGGCAGGACCTCGGCTGCGCGCTTGATCTCCGCATCCACCACGTCCTTGGGCACGCGGCTGTTGGGGATGGCGGAGGCTATCTTGCCGCCCAGGGTCTTGGCCTTGTCGAAGACAACGGCCTCGTGCCCCTTCATGCGGATCTGCCAGGCCACGGAGATGCCTGCCGCGCCGCCGCCGATGACGGCCACGCGCTTGCCGGAAAGGGGCGGCAGCTTGGGCGCGGCGCTCTTGTATCCCTCGCGGCCGAGCTTGGTGATGTCCACCGAGGCCATGGCGCCGGAGGTCTTGCGGGTACAGCCTTCCATGCACAGGTTCGGGCACAGATAGCCGCAGACCGTGGCCGGGAACGGCGTATAGGCCAGGGCCAGATCGACGGCCTCGTCCACCAGCCCGTCGCGCACCAGCCGCCAGCGCTCCTGCACAGGCATCCCCGTGGGGCAGGAGGACTGACACGGGGCCATGTACTTGCGGTTTTCCCAAACAGGAATCTTGCGCCGCAGCTCGCCGTGAACAATCAGGGCGATGGGCGAACGGTCGAGGCTCGTCAGGTCGCCGATGAGGCCGCCACGGCCCAGCTCCGCGTCCCATATGCTGGCGCGAAAATCGCCCATGGACCGGCGCGTCCTGCCCTTCTTCTCAAAGGGTGTCTTGGCACGGATGAGCTGCCACTCCTCACGCTTGGTCAGCTTGGCAAGGAGTCGCGTTCTTTTGATTTTCTTGAGAAAGTCCGAGATGTTCGCGCTCAGCCACTCCCAGGTGGCGTCGTCTATGGGCTCCATCATGGCATCTGCCTGGGAGAAGCCGTCAATGGGGCCGCGAACGAAGATGCGCCCGCCCACCATGCCGACGCACGGCCGGTAGCCGAGGACGTTGGCCTGGTTCTGGGCCTCGTGGCCGCAGATCACGGCCGTGCCGCCCGCCATGAACTCCGCGAAATAGTCGCCCACGGAACCGAGCACCCACAGCTCCGGGGGATCGAAGCGGGGGTTGGTCTTGGTCATGGTCATGGCCCGCGCGCCGAGGTTGCCGGCGATGAAGACCTTGCCCTGGGCCATGGCGTTGCATGCGCCGTTGCTGCCGTTGCCGTGGACGATGATCTCCGCGCCCGCGTTGAGCCAGCCCACGTCGTCGGAGATGCCGCCCATGACCTCGATGGTCGTGCCCGGGAACCCCTTGGAGCCGATGCGCTGGCCCGGTGAGCCGGTGATGGTCACATGGATCGGTTCTTCCTTGGAAATCCAGAGCCTGCCGCCTATGCCGTGCTGGCCGACGGCCTCCACCTCCAGCTTGCGGGCGCCCTCGCGCACGGCCCGCTGGATGTGCTCCTCAAGGATGCGCGACTGGATGCGGACGCCGTCCTCATGGCCGCTTATGCGATGTATTCTCTTAGCCATTGTATACTCCGATATGTCCTGAGGCTTCGGTTAGATGACGTACTTGATGTCCAGGCGTTCGGCTGCGTCCCTGTCGCTGATGCCGAGGCCGTCGGACATGCCGATGGGCAGGGAGGTGGACCGGCCAAGGGGCGCGAACACCTTCCGCAGTTCCGTATCGAAGCTCAGGTAGAAATCCACCACGCGCTCGGCCACCTTCTCCGGGGCCAGACGGCGGTATATCCGCGGGTCCTGGGAGGTGATGCCCTTGGGGCAGACGCCGATGTTGCAGACGTTGCAGCGATCCTTCTCGCTGCCAACGCAGCCTGCGCCCGCCTGCATGACGTACTTACCTATCTGGACCATGCTCGCGCCGAGCATCATGAGCGCGGCGGCGTTGGCGGCCAGGTTGCCGTGCTTGCCGATGCCGCCACCCGCGATGAGCGGGATCTCGTTCTGGGCGCCTGAGACGCACAGGGCCTTGTAGCAGTCGCGCAGGTTCGAGGCGATGGGATGGCCCATGTGGTTCATGGAGACGTTGTACGCCGCGCCGGTTCCGCCGTCCTCGCCGTCTATGGCCAGGCCCGCCGCATAGGGATTGCGCACGAGGTTGTTCAGGACGGCCAGGGATGTGGAAGAGGCGGAGATCTTGGGGTAGACCGGCACGCGGAAGCCCCAGGCCATGGACATGGACTGGATCATCTTGGCCACGGACTCCTCAATGGAGTACTGGGTCTGATGGGTGGGCGGGCTGGGCAGGCTGACGCCCTTGGGCACGCCGCGAATGGCGGCGATGAGCTTGTTGACCTTATACCACATGAGCAGGCCGCCGTCGCCGGGCTTGGCTCCCTGGCCGTACTTGATCTCGATGGCGCAGGGGTCTTCCTTCATCTCAGGTATGGCGTGGATGATCTCGTCCCAGCCGAAATAGCCGGAAGCGATCTGGAGGATGACGTACTTGAGGAAACGCGAGCGCAGCAAGCGCGGCGGGCAGCCGCCCTCGCCGGTACAGATGCGCACCGGCATGTTCAGCTCCTCGTTGAGGTAGGCCACGCCCATCTGGAGCCCTTCCCACATGTTGGGCGAGAGCGCGCCAAAGGACATGCCGCCGATGACCAGGGGATATATCTCCCGCACTGGCGGCTTCCAACCGTTCTCGCGCTGACACGCGATCTCCGCCTCCGGGGACAGGACGCGGCCGAGCAGCGTGCGCATGTCGAATTCGTGCCGCCCCGCGTCAAGGGCGGGATCGGTGAGCATGGAGATGCGGATGAACTTGATCTGGTCGAGCAGGCTCTCGCTGCTGTTCCTGCGCCCGCCGCGCGTCCGGGACTGGCCGCCGCGGTTGTTGTGGAACTGCAGGGTCGTGGAGTCGTATTGACGGACAGGCTCTATGGCGTTGTTCGGACAGACCATGTTGCACATGGAGCAGCCGATGCAGGCATAGGCGGGGTCAGTACGCTGGCGGATGCCGAAGAAGGTGGAGAACGTATTGGACGGCCTGGACTGCAACCCCATGGGCGCGTTGATCTCGCGCTTGCGGAAAACGCCCAGCTCGATGGCGTTGACAGGGCAAACCGAGGTGCACCGGCCGCACTTTGTGCAGGTATCGATATTCCATTTGATCTGCCAGGGCAGATCCTTGACGCCTAACGTTGAAGGAGTAACGGGTCTTTCTGAGAGCATTGGACAACCTCCCGGCAATCGGGTCCGACGATAGCCGTGTCGAGATGCATGGGTTGAAAATCTTTGCTTTTGT
>CAMYLL010000344.1 GCA_947259235.1 uncultured Pseudodesulfovibrio sp.
GAGCAGGCTCAAGGCCCTGTATCCCGACTGCATTGAGCAGCCCTCGGTCCACCGGCTGGACCAGGACACCTCCGGCCTGCTGGTCATGGCCCTGACCGCCGAGGCCCACCGCGCGCTGTCTATCCAGTTCATGGAACGGTTGGTGGGCAAGCGCTATGTGGCCCTTATCGACGGCGCGGTGGCGGCGGATTCCGGCATCATCGAGCTGGCCTTTCGCCTGGACCCGGACAACCGTCCCTATCACGTCTATGACCCGGAGCGCGGCAAGCCGGGGGTCACCCGCTGGCGCAAGCTCGCCATGGAGCAGGGGTGCACCCGGGTCGAGTTCATGCCGCTCACTGGCCGCACCCATCAGCTCAGGCTTCACTCCGCCCACGAGAACGGCCTCGGGTTCCCCATCGTGGGCGACAGGCTCTACGGCACGGGCACGGGGCCGGGGCAGCTCAAGCTGCATGCATCAACCCTGCGCTTTCGCCATCCCGCCACCCGGCAGAGTCTGGAGTTTTCCTCGCCGCCGCCGTTCTGATCGTGTTCCGGTCAAAGCCTTGCGTCTTCAATTGGGGACCCATAAAAATCCGCGTCTGGCCGTTTTTTCGAAAATGGCAAATACGTAATTTGGAATAAAAGGGGAACTCCCTGCACTCACTGGGGATTGCGGTTGATCAAAAGGAATTGAAAGAAGATATTCGCATTAATGTCATTTAAAAAACAAGTTTATTCAATGAGTTGATAAAAAAAACTAAAAATTTTGCAAAATTGGAAGAGGAAACAGGTCAAAAACACCGTTCATAATACATTTTCGTATGATTTTCGCTGGCAGCCAGTGGGTGTGAAATTTTAACTGTCTGAATCACCTGACTTTTTATCGTTTGGCATGTTCCTTGGTATATGGGACGCCTAGACAACAAGGGTCAGGCTACCCTTTGGTCCGGCACAGGCCGGTAATTTCCAAATATTTTTGCCTGAAGGAGTACATCTAATGAGCGGATACCAGACTCGTCAGACCGCCATCGCCGCGGTGACAAACTACAAACCGACCAACAAGCCCCTGAATTTCAGCGAGACCTCGCCCTCGGAAATTTTCGGCTCCAATGTTTTCAGCGACAAGGTGATGAAGGCGATGCTTCCCAAGGACGTCTACAAGTCCCTGATGAAGACCAAGAAGACCGGCGAAAAGATGGACCCCTCCATCGCCGGTCCCGTGGCCGCCGCCATGAAGGAATGGGCCCTGGCCAAGGGCGCCACCCATTACACCCACGTCTTTTATCCGCTCACGGGCCTGACCGCCGAGAAGCATGACGGCTTCCTGACCCCCGACGGCGAAGGCGGTGCCATTGCCGAATTCGACGCCAAGCTGCTCATCCAGGGCGAGCCCGATGCATCAAGCTTCCCCTCCGGTGGCCTGCGCGCCACCTTCGAGGCCCGTGGCTACACCGCCTGGGACGTGACCAACCCGGCCTACATCCTCGAAAACCCCAACGGAACCTTCCTGTGTATTCCCACGGCGTTCATCTCCTGGAAAGGTCACGCCCTGGACAAGAAGACCCCGCTGCTGCGCGCCAACCAGGTCATCAGCAAAGTCGGCCGCCGCTTCCTCGCCCTTTTTGGCAACGACAACGGCGACATGGTCGTTTCCAACGCCGGTCCCGAGCAGGAATACTTCCTGCTGGATCGCAACTTCTACTTCGCGCGTCCCGACCTGATGGTCTGCGGCCGTACCCTGTTCGGCGCCAAGCCTTCCAAGGGGCAGGAGCTGGACGACCACTACTTCGGCGCCATCCCGCGCCGCGTGCTGTCCTTCATGCTTGAGGTCGAGCGCGAGCTGTACAAGCTCGGCGTGCCCGTCAAGACCCGCCACAACGAGGTGGCCCCCGGCCAGTTCGAGATCGCGCCCATCTTCGAGCAGTCCAACCTGGCAACCGATCACAACCAGATGATCATGACCACCCTGAAGTCCGTGGCCAAACGCTACGGCATGGCCTGCCTGCTGCACGAGAAGCCCTTTGCCGGGATCAACGGCTCCGGCAAGCACCTCAACTACTCGCTTTCCACACCGTCTCAGGGCTCGCTCTACAATCCGGGCGACACCCCCCACGAGAACATGCAGTTCCTGACCATCACCGCGGCCACCATCCGTGCCGTGGAAAAATACGGCAAGTTGCTGCGCGCCGTGGTTGCCTCCGCTGGCAACGACCACCGCCTGGGAGCCAACGAGGCACCGCCCGCCATCATGTCCATCTTCCTTGGCGAGCAGCTGGCTGACATCTTCTCCCAGATCGAGAAGGGCAGCCTCAAGGGATGCAAGACCAAGGACTGCCTGACCGTGGGCGTCGACACCCTGCCTCCGCTGCCCATGGACGCGGGCGATCGCAACCGCACCAGCCCCTTTGCCTTCACCGGCAACCGTTTCGAGTTCCGCGCCGTGGGTTCCAACCAGTCCATCGCCGGAGCCCAGGTCGCCCTGAACACCATGATGGCCCAGTCCCTGGACTACGTCTGCGACGAGATCGAGAAGATCACCAAGGGCGACGCCTCCAAGCTGGCCGGAGCCTGCCAGCAGGTCATCCAGGCTATCATGAAGAAGCACGGCCACATCATCTTCAACGGTGACGGCTACGCGGACGCATGGCAGAAAGAGGCCAAGAAGCGCGGTCTGCCCAACCTGAAGACCACCCCCGACTGCCTGCCGGTGATCACCGACAAGGACGTTGTCGAGATGTTCACCAAGTACGGCGTCCTCTCCGAGGAAGAGCTGCACTCCCGCGTCGAGATCTATCACGAGCAGTACAACCAGAACATCCAGACCGAGTCCCTGCTGGTGGTGAAGATCGCCAGGACCATCATCCTGCCTGCGGCCATCCGCTACCAGGGTGAGCTGGCCGCTACCGCCGCCAGCATGAAGGCCGCCGGCATCGAGCCCACGACCTCCATCCTGCGGGACATCACCGACAAGCTGCGCAGCCTCCAGGCCAACACCGAGGCGCTTGAGAAGCTGATGAGCAAGAGCAACTTCAAGTCCGTCGAGGAAGAGGCCGCCTACAAGACCAAGAAAATCCTGCCCGCCATGCTGGCCGTCCGCGAAGTGGCTGACGCCCTGGAAGGCGTGGTCGCCGACGACCTGTGGCCCCTGCCCAGCTACCAGGAAATTCTCTTCATCAAGTAGAGAACTCCAACGCATCACCAAGGCCCGCCTCACGGCGGGCCTTTTTTTTTGGCGCATTTTCAGAATTCTGTTGCCATTCGAAAAATTCAGCCTAATATAGAAGGTTCCCACTTGTAGCTGGAGGGTGGAGCCATGCGGGAAAACA
>CAMYLL010000345.1 GCA_947259235.1 uncultured Pseudodesulfovibrio sp.
ATGAGCCGGAGGGGTGCGAGCGGTCGGTGTCCGGCTGCACCAGCTCCATGGTGTCGGCGCGCTGGCACAGGATCTCGCAGGCTATCTGGACAAAGGTGGAGCCGTTGCCCTGGCCCATGTCGCTGACGCCGTTGTAAACCCGGATGCGGCCGTCCTCGGTCAGGCGGACCTTGGCCACGGCGTAATCCGCCAGCCCGCGCCCGTAGCCCATGCCGTTGAAGACCGCGGCGATGCCCACACTTCGGCGTTTGAAGGGCGGGGCCTGGGCTTTCCACTGCTCCCGCGTTTTCCAGAAATCGTGCCTGCGCAACCGCCGGAGACATTCCTCCATGCCGGTGGAGGCGGTCATGGTCACCCCGGCGCAGTTGCGGTCGCCCCGGCGGATGGCGTTCCTGAGCCGCAGCTCCAGCGGGTCCATGTTCAGGGCCTCGGCCAGCCGGTCCATCATTCCCTCGAAGGCGAAGCTGACCTGGGCCACGCCGAATCCCCTGAACGCGCCGCCGATGGGGTTATTGGTGTAGATGCAGCGCCCGCTGGCCTGCATGTTCGGGAGCCGGTACGGTCCGCCCGCGTGCTCCAGCCCCAGGGCCATGATCTCCACCCCGAGGTGGGCATAGGCCCCGGTGTCATAATCCAGCTCGCAGATAAGGGAATGGAGCGTGCCGTCCTTCTTCGCCCCGGCCCTGAAGCGCATCCGGGCCGCGTGCCGCTTGTATCCGGCCAGCATGCTCTCCTCCCGGCTCCACCACATCTTCACGGGGCGGCCTGCGGAGTGCATGGCGGCCAGGGCGAGCAGGCACTGGACGGTGGCGCCGTCCTTGCCGCCGAACCCGCCGCCCAGATACGGGCTGACCACATGGATGCGGGCGGGGTCGAGGCCTAGCGCCCTGCCCACTTCCAGCCGGTCGCGGAAGGGGGCCTGGGTGGAAACGGTCAGGTGCAGGGTTCCGTCCGGGTCCATATGGGCCACGCCGTTTTCCGTCTCGATGAAGGCGTGCGCCTGGGACGGGGTGAGGAACGTCTCCTCCACGACCACGTCGCACTCCTCAAGGGCCGCCTCGGCATCCCCGGTGGAGATGGTGGCCGCCTTGAGCACGTTGCCGGTCTCCAGGCCGTGGATGTTCGGGGCGTCGGCCGCCAGGGACGCGTCGATGGAGTCCACCACGGGCAGGGGGTCGATCTCGAGCGCTATGGCGTCCAGGGCGCGCCGGAGAATGGTGCGGGACTCCGCCAGGACCAGGGCCACGGCGTCTCCGGCGTGGCGCACCGTGGTGCCGCAGAGTATGGGCATGTCCCAGTAGACGAAGCCCTGGCGGTTGAGGCCGGGCACGTCCTTGCGGGTGAGCACGGCGACAACGCCGGGCATGGCCCGGGCCGCGTCGACGTCCAGGCGGCGGATGGTTCCGTGGGGAACCCCGGCGCGCAGCGCGCCCGCCCAGACCAGGTTGTCCGGGTAGAGGTCGGATGCGTATTTTTCCGTTCCGGTGGCTTTGTCCAGCGCGTCGTGCCGTTGCGAGCGGCTGCCGATGTCCTGCATGGGTGAGGGCATATGCTTCCCTGATGTTTGCCGAGGTTGCCGTGGCGTCATGGGGCGAGGTGAGCCTGATCCCCTTGGCGACACGGTGTCCATGATCTCGACTTGTTTAAAAAAATGAGCAGGATGGAATGATTGCGGTAAAGAGTATAGGGTGCTTGGGAAAAAGGCAAGCCGGAAGAGACGACGACGAAATGTTCGTCAAGGAAGTCGGCATCTTGTGCGGTTCTGGGAGGAGTTCGGGACGGATGCGGCAAACGGCCCCGCCCGGCGGGACCGCGTGCCGTTGGGGATTTGTGTGGACTATTCGGCTGAATCGGCGTGTGCCCCGCGAGGCCGTGCCGGGTCAGATCTTCTGCTCCACCGCGCCAAAGCAGGGGATGCACAGCGTCCTGCCGCCGAAGCGGCGTGTGCGGGATTCCATGACCGCCTCGCCGCAGCTCTCGCATGTCAGGCTTTCAAGTATCTTTGCCCCCCGAGGCGGCTCGTTGGTCAGGGGGGTGATCCGGAACATTGCTTCGAGTTCCAGGGACATGAACCGCTCCTGCATCAGGTTCCGCAGCTCTGCTGCCCGTTCCCTCTCCGCCTCGGCGGCGGTCCCGGCGACCATTTTTCCCATGAGCTCGCCAAGCTCCCTGTCCATCCCGCCCCGGGCGTCCGGCTTGAGCAGTGCGCGCACGCCCTTGCCGGATTTCCTGTCGTAGAAGGAGAAGGCCATCTTGCCGTAGTCGCGGTGCAGGAAGTTCCCCTTGCCGTAGGTGCAGCCGGTGAGGAACTGGATGGCGTCCACGCCGCACATGTCGGTTTCCGAGACGGCCACCAGCTCGATGTCTTCGAAGGGGCCGAGCTCGCGCCGGGCCAGCTCGGCGGCGCGGATGCCGATGGCCAGCCCCGGGCAGCTGTGCCCGTGGAAGGCGATGGTCTGGTCGATGGCTTCGGCAGGGAAGGTGCAGGTCATGGGATTCTCCTTTGCGTCGTGGGTCACAGGGCGGGGATGATCATGGGGTGGCCGTGCACCGTCTGGATATGGACGGGCAGGCCGTAGACTTCTTCGACAACCTGCGTGGTCACGCCGCAGGCCGGGCCGGTGGAGTGGATGACTCCGTCCTTGAGAAAGAGGACCTTGTCCGCGTAGCGCAGGGCGGTATTGAGGTCATGCATGGTCATGATGGCGGCGATTTTGTGCTCGTCCACCACCCGCCTGAGCATGGTCATGATGTCCACCTGGCTCCTGAGGTCCAGGGAGCTGGTGGGCTCGTCCAGCAACATGAGCCGCGGCTCCTGCACCATGGCCCGGGCGATGGCCACCTTTTGCAGCTCGCCCCCGCTGAGCTGGTCGATGTATCGCAGGGACAGCGGCTCCATGTGCAGCCGTTTGATGGCCGAGTCGACCATCCTGAGGTCGTGGTCGCGCACCGTCCAGCGGATGTGCGGCTTGCGGCCCATGAGCACGGCGTCGAAGACGGTCAGGCGTGCGGAGTCGTTGCGCTGGGCCACGTAGCCGATGCCCCGGGCGATCTCGTCGGGCCGCATGGTCAGGACGTCGCGCCCCTCGACCATGACGCTGCCGCCCTGGGGGCGGTGGATGGCGTTGATGCACTTGAGCAGTGTGGTCTTGCCCACCCCGTTGGGGCCGAGAATGGCCAGCAGCTCGCCGCCTTCAAGGTCGAAATCGACATCCGAGAGCACGCCGTGGCCGCCATAGGTGAAGTTGATGCCGGAAACCGAAAGGATCATCGCCGTTGCCCCCTGATGATGAGGTAGATGA
>CAMYLL010000346.1 GCA_947259235.1 uncultured Pseudodesulfovibrio sp.
CTGACCATGATTCTCGCACTGAAACGGTCGGGAAGGAAGGCGTCGGGGAGCGTGGAGAGGACGGGGCGGGGTTACGCTTGTTTTTCGTCGGCCGTGCCTGACTCAGCCGTGCAGTTGGCGCAGATGCCGTCCAGGCGCAGGTCGATGGCGTTGATATGCATGGGCAGGGCGGCATTGAGAGTCCTGGCGTCGATGTGCAGGGCGTCGTTGTCAACGCACTGGACCTCGCCGCAGCGGGTGCAATGGAAGAGGCTGTGGCCGTTGGGCCAGCGCCCACCTCCGGCACAGAAGCGGGCGGCCCGATCCGTCGAGCTGATCCTGTTGACCGCGCTGTTTTCGGCCAGGAGGTCCAGTATCCTGTAAACGGTGACCCGGTTGATCCGGTGCTCCGCCAGAACGCGTTCAAAGACTTCCCGGGCCGTGAGCGGGCTGTCGCTCCCGGCCACTGCGGCCAGGACCAGGATGCGGTTGAGGGTCGGGTCCAGCCCTGTCCGGGCGAGGAAATCCCGGGCGGTGGCGGCGGCGTCGGGGATGGTCATCGTGCGGCCTGTCCAATGGCCTGGGCGGCCCGGGTCATGGCGGTCCAATCCTCGGCCAGAGGATCGAGCACGGCTATCCGTGCGCCGATCTCGGCGGCGATGACAGAGGCGCTCTTCTCCGAGAACTGGGGCTGGACGAATATGACGGTGATACCCAGGGCGCGGCCCTGCTCGATGACCTCGGCCAGTCCCCGGGGGCTGGGCTCCCTGCCCTCGGATTCGATGGGTATCTGGGTCAGGCCGTAGTGTCTGGCAAAGTAGCCCCAGGAGGGATGAAAGACCATGAAGGACCGATGCCCCTCGGGCAGGGAGGCCAGGGTGTGTCTTGCTTCGGCGTCCACGCGGTCGATCTCGCGCAGCAGGGCGTCCGTGTTGGCGCGGTAGGTGTCGGCATGGGCCGGGTCCAGGGATAGTAGTCCCTTGCAGATGTTCTCGGCCACCAGCCGGGCGCCGTCTGGCGAGAGCCAGACATGGGGATCGAGAATACCCTGGTCGTGGTGGGTTTCCTCTTCATGCCCCTCCGGCTCCTCCGATTCATGTTCGTGATGGCCGTGGGCGGGCATGGGCATTTTGACGATGCCTGCGTCCGTGGGGATGACGGGCATGTCCGGGTTGGCGGCGCGGATGCGGTCAGCTCCGCCATCTGCCGGGGTGAGGGTTCGTAGGTATGCGGGCTGGCTCCGGGCATGACCAGTACGGAGACATCGGCCAGATCCCCGGCGATTCTCTGGACGAAAAACTTTTGCGGCAGGATGCTGACGAAGACGGACATGCCTGCGTGGGCGTTGCCGACCGTCAGCATGAGGCACAGGGGCAGGCCGAGGAGAATCGGCCGCAGGCGGTGGAAGAACAGGCGGGGGCATCGAGATGTGTTGAGCATGGTTTCCTCGCGGCGTGTCCGGCGTCTTTGGGCGGGGGCAGTGTGGCATCACCTGACGACAGGGTGATGAAGCAATCCGCTTGCAAAATGAAACACAGTTGCATTTGTCTGTCAAGCCGTAGCCAGGGGCATAGCCGCGAGAGCTACACCCGTTTGCGGCCGTGTTCAGGCGAGCGACAGGGCGGCTCCCAGCGCGCCGGCCATGTCCGGCTCGTCGGGGATGAGGATATCCCGGCCCACCTCGGCCTTGAGCTCATGGCAGAGCAGGTCGAGGACGCAGGGATTGTTGGCCACGCCGCCGGTGAAGACCAGGGGCAGGGAGAACCCCACCCGGCCCAGCATGTTCACCGTGCGTTTGACGATGGCCCTGTGCAGGCCGAGGGCGATGCTTTCGGGCGGCGTGCCCCGGGCCATGAGCGAGGTGGCCTCGGTCTCGGCAAAGACCGTGCACATGGAGCTGATTTCAGGCGGGTTCGAACCTTTGAGGGCGTAGCTGCCGAAGTCCTCCACCGGAATCTGGAAGACCCCGGCCGTGTATTCCAGAAACTTCCCGGTCCCTGCGGCGCAGCGGTCGTTCATCTCGAACTTGATGACCCTGCCGCCGGACAGGGTCATGGCCTTGGTGTCCTGCCCGCCGATGTCGAGGACCGCACGGGCCTGGGGAAAGAGGTGGATCGCGCCCAGGGCATGGGCTTTGATCTCCGTGATCGAGGACATCTCGCATTCAATGCCCAGGCGCTGGATGAGATTGCGGCCATAGCCGGTCCCGACCAAGGAAGCGGGGCGCAATCCATCCAGCAGCCCAGCGCATTGAGATACGGGGTCGAAGGTGGTGGGCGCGCGTCGTGCGTGGACCACCTCCCTGCCCTCCATGGCCACCAGCTCTATCGAGCGGGAGCCGATGTCGAGGCCGATGATCATGCAAGGGTCTCCATGAAGGCCTCGACGCGTGTCTTGAGCTGTTCGACGTCCTCCATGGAATAGTCGGTCTCGATGGAGAGCATGGGGATGCCCGCGTTTGCCAGGGTCTTGTCCACCTTGAGCGCTTCGTGGGAATAGGGCTGGCAGAAGAGCAGGCTGTAATGGAGGACGCCGTCGGCCTTGACCGCCTTGGCCAGGGCGGTGACGTTTTCCAGCCGCTCGTCGTTGGGCGTGAAACAGGCGCAGTCTATCTTCATGTACCGGTCCACCAGGGCGTCGATCATCTCGTCCATGGTCGTGCCGGATTCGTCCACCAGGTCGCGGCTGTTGCGCGTGCCGATGCAGGATTCCTCGCCCACGATGACGGCGCCGGCGCTCTCCACCACATAGGGGAGTTTCCAGTTGGGCACGGCCATGGGACAGCCCGAGAGCATGAGCCGGGGCGTGTCCGCCGGGGCCACGCCCTGCCCTGCGGCAACGCAAACATCCAGCTCGTCGCACAGCTCGTTGATCTTGTCCGTGAAGCGGACCGGGTCGTCGTAGAAGCTGATCTGGTTGATGAGCAGGGCGTCGCGGCCGGAGATGGGCGCGGGGGAGGCGGCGCGCAGGGCGGTCAGCCGTTGCAGGGCGCGCCGTTTGGCGTTGACGGTCGTGATGCCTTCCTTGAGCTTGTCGGCCGTGATGGTGCGGCCCGTGACCTTCTAAAGCTCGGCCATGTAGCGCAGGACTTCGGATTTCCAGAGGGCGCGGGCGGCGTCCGTCTTGGTCTGGGGCACTTCCATCACATAGGTCGGGGCGATCTCGTTGAAGCTCTCGTAGGCCTTTTTCTTGCCATCGCAGGTGGTCTCGCCCACGATGAGGTCGCTTGATTCGATGTACGGGCACAGCTTGGCCATCTTGAAGCCGATGAAGGACTTGATCAGGGCGCAGGTGTTCCTGGGAACACCT
>CAMYLL010000347.1 GCA_947259235.1 uncultured Pseudodesulfovibrio sp.
AAGATGCTTCAAACTACTGAAATGACGCGTGTAGTGATTAAATTGCGAATTGTTTTGCGCGATACTTTGCGCGATTAATAGCAGGATTGACCGCAGCGCGTTTGGTCTGGGGATTGGTTCGGTGGGGAGGGTGTTTTCAGTTCTGAAGGCGTTTCCAGCCGGCGTGCCATGCGAGGCAGGTGGATTCCACCGTGCTGAGCGCCAGGGCAAGGACGCCGCCGGTGATGGCCGTGGCAAGTACAGCTGCGTACATCGCAGGGATGTCGAAGGTACGTTGGCTTCTGATAAGCAGGTGTCCGATGCCGTCCGCGCCGCCGATCATCTCGGCAATGATGGCCACGATGAAGGCGATGGGCAGGGCTGTTTGCAGACCGGAGAACACGCCCGGCGCAGAAGCGGGCAGGATGACTCCCCCATACAGGGTGAGCATATCGGCGCGGAACGTTCTGGCCGTGTCGAGAAAGAGGGGAGGGATGGCGCGAACGGCGTCCACCGTATTCAGGAATATGGGAAAGGCGGTTGCGAAGAATACGGCGAAAACCTTCATGGTGTCACCGATGCCCAGAACGAGCATGGCCGGGAGAATGACGAGCACGGGCGGCAGGGCGCGCAGGCTCTCCACCGTGGGCGAGAGGGTGCGCAAAAGCACCGGGGACCGGCCAGCCGCGATGCCCAGCGGGAGCATGGCCGCTGCGGCCAGGAACAGGCCGAGGCCCATCCGCAGCAGGGTGTGGCCAAGTGCCGACGGGAGCGCGCCGGAAAGGGTCAGGGTCATGAACTCCGAGAGAACCAGCGAGAGAGGGGGCAGCAGCCTGGGCGGGAGCAGGGCCATGCGCGCCGCCACTTCCCAGGTCAGGGCCAGGGTCAGGCAGGCAGTGATACCGTGCCAGTTTATTCTTTTCCCCAGCATGGTTACGCTCCCGCCCTCCATTGCGGTCCATAGCGACGCGTCAGTGTCGAGGTGAGCCGGGTGAAGCCGTGGTTGAGCGCGAGCCCGGCCAGGGCGGCGGCCACTATTGCGGCGTAGAGCAGGGCGTCGCGTCCGGCCATGGCGGCGGTGGCGGCCATGGCGCCGATGCCGTGCCGGGGGACGAGCATTTCCACTGAAATCTCCACGGCGAATGCGATGCCCAGGCCGATGCGCAGGCTGGCTGCGGCGGCGGGCAAGGCTGCGGGAATGATGACGGTGCGGATGATCCGGCCTCGTGACAGATTCATCGTCATGGCTGTTTCGATGAGCAGGGGGTTGACCCCTTTGACGCCGTCGTGGGCGCCGACAAAGGCGGGCCAGGCGCAGGCAAAAGCGGCCAGGGAGATGTTCAGGCCGTCGCCCATGCCCATGAAAACGATGCCCAAGGGGATGAGGGCCACCGACGGCAGCGGGCGCAGTCCTTCCACCAGGGGGCCGGTTGTTTTGCGGATGACGGGCGAGACGGCCTGGGCCACGCCGAGGCCCGCGCCCATCGCGCCTCCCAGGGCGAAGGCGATCAGGGTTCGGTTCAGGGAGCCCTCGGTCTGGGCGGCGATGGTCGGAAGCTCGTCGATCAGGGCCTCCCAAACCTCCCACGGCGGCGGCAGGCTCGCTCCGTGCAAGGCGGGATCAATGGAAACGAGCGCCCAGAATCCGACAAGGGCGGCCATGAAGGCGAGCCCCGGAAGGTTCACGGCGCGCGAAAATATCATGCTTCGGCTCCGGGGCCGAGGCGACGATGGACGGCCTCGCGCAGTTCGGAGAATCGCGGCGCGCCGCGTGTCGCCAACTGGCTGCGGGGGCGGGCCATGTCGTTGGTCATGTCGCCCACGAGGGTGGTGATTTCGCCGCCCAGGATGAGGATGCGGTCCGCGAGGTAGACGGCTTCGTCCACGTCGTGGGTCACGAAGAGCACGGTCCGTCGTCCGTCGGCCCATATGTCGAGGAGGAGGTCTTCGAGCACGGCCCGGGTCTGTGCGTCCAGGGATGCGAAGGGCTCGTCCATGAGCAGGCACTCGGCTCCGCTGGCCAGGGCGCGGGCGATGGCCAGGCGCTGCTGCATACCGCCGGAGAGTTCCCACGGGTGGTAGCGGCTGTGCGGCGCGAGACCCACGGCGTCCAGGTGGTCCATGGCCAGTTTTTCCTTGTGCCGCTTCGTGGCGTCCGTTCCATGCATGGCGAAGAGGACGTTGCCCAGGACCGTCTTCCAGGGAAAGAGGGAGTTGCCGTAGTCCTGAAAGACCATGGACACGCCCCTGGTGGGGCCGTTGACGTTCCGTCCGTTGAAGGTCATCTCGCCAGCGCAGGGCGCGCTCAACCCGGCCAGACAGCGCAGCAGCGTGGTCTTGCCGCATCCCGAAGGACCGCACAGGGCGACGAACTGCCCGTCGGGAACGTCAAAGGAAATGTCCTCGAAGACCGGGGTTGTCGTATCGCCTCTGGCAAAGCCCTTGCCCAGCGCGCGGATGGAAAACATCACCTAGCCTCTGGATTGCGGTGCGGGAGCATAGCTGTCCATGTACCACCGAATCGGGCGCGATGAAAGGCGCATGCGCATGCAGGCCGCACAGCGGTTCATTTGCCTGCGACGACCTCGTAGCGGGTGGACGGTCCTTGTCCTTTCTTGACCAAAAGGCCGCGCCGGACGAGATCCTGAAGGTCGTAGATGGCAGTTCTGGTCGGCAGTCTGTCGCCGACGATGTCCTGATACTGTTTGCGCGTGACGGTCTTGAGTTGACGGATGTGTGCCCAGGCCGCGCTCTGCCTGTCGCTCAAGGGGGTGTCCTCTGTCTGGGCGTCCTTTGCCCGGGCTGGGGGGCGCGGGGTTTCCTGGCCGGTGGGCATCTGGTGGGTGGGCTCCTGTTCGGGGCGCTGTGGCTGTCGGCTTTCCCTGTCCGCAGGTTGCGCGGCGTTGTCGCTAGCCTCGTCCTGCGGCGCTGGCGGAGTTTCCTCCGTCTGCATTGCCGGGGCGGAAAGGATCACGGGCGTCGTCTCCAGGTCGACCAGCGAATCGTCCTCCAGTTTGATCTCCTCACGCTGGATGGTTTCGGTTTCGGCCATGACTGCGGCGCGGGTGATGCTGTTGACCAGCTCGCGCACATTACCGGGCCAGTGGTAGGTCATCAGTCTGGCCAGGGCGCCCTTGCTCAGGCCGAGGTTGGTGCGGCCTGTGAGCTGCTCCGCCTGCTTGAGGTAGTAGACGCTCAGGAGGGGGATGTTCTCCGGGTGGTTGCGCAGAGCCGGAGTGTTGATGGAAACGACCTTGAGCCGGTAATAGAGGTCTTCGCGGAAGAGCCGCTGCTCAATGAGCTTCGG
>CAMYLL010000348.1 GCA_947259235.1 uncultured Pseudodesulfovibrio sp.
GTACCCAAGCCGTGCGGCGTTGAGCGGCTCGTAGACGTCCTTGTGGTCCGGGTCCATGGCTGCGGAGACGTCCGCCGAGAGGGCCGAACCGCCGGAAAGCACGCGGGAAAGACGCGCACCCGGCTCCCAGGCCTCCACCAGCTCCTCCATGCAGTTCTCGAAGAACCGCGAGTTGGCTCCGGTGGCCCCTTCGGAGCCTATCTCCTCCTTGTCCCAGAAAAGCACTATCTGGGCGTATTCAGGCTCCGGCTCGGCCAGCAGCGCCTCCAGGGCGCAGAACACGCTGGACCGGTCGTCCTGGCCATAGCCGCCGATGATGGACTCATCCAGTCCGACAAACCGGGCCGGACCGGCCGGAACGGCCTGCATCTCGGCGCTGAAGAAATCCGACTCGTCGATACCGTATCGTTTGTTCAGCAGTTCAAGCACCTTGCGCTTGACCGGCTCTTTGACCGCGTCGTCGTCCTTGCCCGGTTTGGCGACCGGGGACTGCCCCATGATCAGGTTCAGCTTCTCCGCCTCAAAGGCGTCGGCCACCTTCTTCTCCACTTCCTTGTAGGCCAGATGGGGCAACAGGTCGGTGATGGTGAAGACAGGATCGCGCGGGTCCTCGCCGATGCAGACCGTCACCACCTCGCCGTCTTTTTTGACCACGGTTCCGTGCAGTGCCAGCGGGATGGTCAGCCACTGGTACTTGCGGATGCCGCCGTAGTAATGCGTCTTGGCCAGGCAGATGTCCGTGTCCTCGTAGAGGGGACGCTGTTTGAGATCGAGCCGCGGGCAGTCGCCATGCGCCCCCACCAATCGAAACCCTTCGCTCAGGGGACGCCGCCCCTTGCGCGCCAGGAAGCAGGTCTTGTTGCGGTTGAACCGCGAGGCCTGCACACCCCTGAGGTCGTCCACGAAACCGGCCTGCTCGACCTTGTCGCGGACATAATCCATGACCAGCCGCTCGGTCTTGCAGCGGCTCAGAAAATCAACATACCTTTGGGCCATGGCGTCCATCGCCTTGACGTCCTTCTTGGAGGCATAGACCTCCCAGGCCGATTTCGGTTCGTATTCGAGTTTCGCTACTTTCTTGCTCATCGTCTGTCCTTGGTTTTCAGTGTGTCTGCGGCCTGTCGCAGTGCGTCGGCCGCCAGCTTGAGTTCCTTGGATGCCAGCGTGCGCGGGTCGAGCAGGAACACGCCGTCCTCGATGCGCGCCACCAGCGGCGGATCGGTATCAAGGAGCGCGTCCCTGAGCTCGTCTGCGGAAATACCGGATATGCGCACGGCCACCATGGTTCCGGGCAGGTCGTATTCTGGAAAGGCCCCCCCGCCCACGCGGGAAAACCCCTTGCGCAGGGTCACCTCGACCGCCTCGCCCAGCCCGGCGCGCAGAGCGTCCGCCAAGCGGCGCGCCTTGCTCCGCAGCGATTCCTGGGTGGCGGTGATCATCCGCAGGGTGGGAATCTCGCGCCTGGCCGTGTCCATGTCGAGATACAGCCTGAGGGTGGCCTCAAGGGCGGCCAGGGTCATCTTGTCGATGCGCATGGCCCGGTTGATGGGATTCTTCTTGATGCGGTCCACGTACTCCCTGCGCCCGACGATGATACCCGCCTGGGGACCGCCGAGCACCTTGTCGCCGGAAAAGGAGACGACGTCCGCCCCCTGGGCCACAACCTGCTGAACCGTGGGCTCGCCGAGCAGTCCCTCGCCAGCCAGGGAATAGAGCGTGCCGCTGCCCAGGTCTTCAATGACCGGCAGGCCGTAACGGTCGCCCAGCTCCCGCAGTTCAGGCAGGCTCACCTCCTTGGTGAAGCCGACCACGCGAAAATTCGAGGTATGCACCCGCATCAGCGCGCCCGTCTCGTCGCCGATGGCATGCTCGTAGTCGTGCCTGTGGGTGCGGTTGGTGGCCCCCACTTCACGCAGGACAGCGCCGGACTTCGACATGACGTCAGGGATGCGGAAGGAGCCGCCGATCTCGACCAGCTGACCGCGAGACACGATCACCTCGCGCCCCCGGGCCAGTGTTTCGAGCATGATGAACACCGCGGCCGCGTTGTTGTTGACCACCAGGGCGGCCTCGGCTCCGGTGATGTCGCACAGAATCTTCTCCACATGGCTATAGCGGCTGCCCCGCTTGCCCGTGGCCAGATCGAACTCGCAATTGGAGTAATGTCCGCACGCCTCGGCCACGGCCTCGATGGCAGGCTTTGCCAGGAGCGAACGGCCGAGGTTGGTATGCACGATGACGCCCGTGGCGTTGAGTACCCGCCGGAAATGCGGCCGCGACCGGGACAGGACATAGGCCTTCAGGCGCGGAACCAGGGTATTAAGAGCCAGCGCATCCTCGTGGACGATGGCGTTCTGCCTGATCTCCTCTCGACAGATTTCGAGGAACTCGTTGACCAGATCCTTGACCAGAGGTCGCGGCAGCGCGGCAATATCTCCGTCCCCGCCGAGCGCCTCCAATATCTGGCCGACCGACGGCAGATGGCGAAACAGTGTGCTCATACGTCTCCTACGGCTAGGTATTCAACAATTCAGGGTGAAGCCTGTAAAAATCCGCCAGCAGATAGAGGGAACCGCAGACGAGTATCGGACCGCCCGCCCCGTCCTCCTCGCCACCTTTCGCTGCAAAAGCCGCCTCCAGAGCAGCCTCCATGGACCGGCAGGCGCAAGCCCCCTGCCCCATGGCGGCGGCAAGGCTTTCCGCGTCCGCGGCCCGCTCGTGGCAGTCAGCGAGGATACGATGAGCTA
Organism: uncultured Pseudodesulfovibrio sp.; assembly: GCA_947259235.1. Classification (GTDB taxonomy): domain Bacteria; phylum Desulfobacterota; class Desulfovibrionia; order Desulfovibrionales; family Desulfovibrionaceae; genus Pseudodesulfovibrio. The sequence goes on from CAMYLL010000348.1 coordinate 2,748, forward strand.
CACGGTTGCCGTGCGGCCTTTCCACGAGCGCGACGGCGACTTCGGCCGACTGACGGTCCACGTCGCCGACGAGACCGAGTTCGAGGTAGACGAGATCACTTATCTGGGCGTGGACGGTCTGCGCGCTCTCGACGTCGCGGGACCCGGAACACCGACGGTCGCGATGGGTACGCTCAACGGATCGAGCGTACCGGGTATCGACAGGGACGCCGTCATCGGCAACGTCATCAAGCGCGACGGCAATTTCCTGACCGTACGCGGCGCGACGATTGTGCCATCGGACCGGCGCTTCCATTTCCACGACGACGTCGTCGTCGAAGTCGGACCCGACACCAAGGTGTTCAAGGATGGCGACCTCGTTGGCAACCACGTGGGCGACCTGGGCATCGATGCGATCTCGATCGGTCAGCGCGTCACGATCCGAGGCAACCTGCCGACACCGACAACGGATGCGGCGGCTCCGCAGATCCTGTTCGACGCAACGGAGGGTGCGGTGCGGATGCACGTCACTCACCTTTCCGGCATCGTCAACACG
>CAMYLL010000349.1 GCA_947259235.1 uncultured Pseudodesulfovibrio sp.
CCGCTTGGGCAGTGCTGGGGGTGAAAGGGGCGACGCTGGCCGCCCGCCCGAAAAGGGCGGGAGTCCCGGCGCTATGCGGGGTGTGGCGGGACCGGTCCATGCCGATGGTGTCGTCGGGCCGCCCTTCGTGCGCAACGGGAAGGGCTTCCCGAGCGTCGATGGCGTCCCGGTCCATCCACCGGACCAGTGTCCCTGCGATGACGCATATGCGCCCCTCAATGCCTATATCGTCAACGCCGAGGAGCAGGGAGTCACGCGTTCCATCGTTGAGGACGAGCCCGCGAATGGGGCTGACCACATGACCTTGGATACGGACAGCCTGCTCCCCGGAGGTGACCTTCATGACCGATGCTGACATCGCAAGCGCGATGCACAGGATAATGCGGGTGAATCGTCCCATGGCCCTACCCGGACTCCCCGGTTTCCATGGGCGTGAAGCTTTCCACGTGGATGGTCTCAATACCGCCGATCTTTCGGACGGTTCCCGTGATGGACGCCCGTTTCCGGGCCAGGGAGATGAGGGTGGGGAACGTGGGCAGGTTGGCCACCTGCACGTCGCGCTCCGCCTCGCACGCGATGAGGATTTCGGTCACACGAAAGTGTTCGTCCCACTGCATGGGGACGATGAATCCATTGATGGTTTCCCGGCGGGCGGGGGGGGCGTCGTTGTGCTGCTGCATGATGTCTTTGCCACGTCTCGCGTGGGCGGCATCCCTTAAGCATAGGGCGTGCCATAGGCGTAACTCCCTGTGATCAATGGGTTTCACCTGGATGGCGTGAGCAAAAACAGGAACTGATAATTCCTGTTTTCTGTACGTCAGGGCGGCGGGGAGGTGAATTCGGCGTGGTGAGAGTTGGGAGGAGAGACTGGTGCTTTTAAAAAGTAACTTATCCAGAGTGGTTACATGAAAAAAAGAACTGCTTGTTCTTGTTTTGTAAAAACAGGAACCGAGGAATCTTATTTGGTCGTTCTGAACTGTCGCCTGGTGATGTTGTGGCGATTCATGAGCTTGTTCAGCTGCCTGGTGGTGATGCCCGCCTGTCTGGCCGCGTCCATGATCCGGCCGCCGCATTGCTCAAGGACGCTGGTCAGGTAGAGCTTCTCGAAGTGGTCCACGGTGATCTGGCGGGCCTCCTTCAGGGGCAGCCCGGTCCGCACCGGGGAGGTGATGACCTCGCCGTGGGCGTCGAAGAAATCCGGCGGAAAGCTGCGGGGCAGGAGAATGGGGCCGGTCTCAAGGATGCAGGCGCGCTCGATGATGTTTTCAAGCTCGCGGACGTTGCCGGGCCAGGGGTATTCCTTGAAGGCGTCGAGCACCTCGGGATGGATGCCCTTGACGTCCTTGTTGAGCACGCTGTTGAGGTGCTTAATGAATGATTCGGAAAGCTTGAGTATATCCTCGCTGCGCTCGCGCAGGGGCGGGATGCACATGGGAAAGACGTTGAGTCGGTAGAAGAGGTCGCGCCGGAACAGGCCTGCGTCGCAGAGCCCGGCCATGTTTTCATTCGTGGCGGCGATGATGCGCACGTCCACCGGGATGTCCGCCTCGCCCCCCACGCGCTGGATGACCCGTTCCTGGATGACGTTGAGCAGCTTGACCTGCACCGACTGGGTGACTGTACCGATCTCGTCGAGGAAGATAGTGCCGCCGTGGGCCAGCTCGAACTTGCCGAGCTTGCGCCGCACCGCGCCGGTAAAGGCGCCCTTTTCGTGGCCGAAGAGCTCGCTTTCAACCAGGGTATCGGGGATGGCTCCGCAGTGGACGCTGATGAATGGCTTGTCGCTGCGGTTGCTGTGGGCGTGGATGAGCTTGGCCATGAGGCTCTTGCCCGTGCCGGTTTCGCCCGTGAGCAGGACGGTGGTCCGCGTTCCGGCCACCTGCCTGATCTTGGCGAAGACGTCGCGCATGACCGGGCTGCGCGTGTCCACGAACTCGCGGGCCTCCTCGTTCCAGAACTGGCCGCGCAGGTAGTCCAGCTCCGACTGCATGACGTCGGACTGGTGCACCCTGTCCATGACCAGGCCCAGCTCCTCCTTGCCCACCGGGTGGGTCAGGTAGTCGAAGGCCCCGGCCTTGACCGCGTCGATGGCGAGTTGGGTCTGCTCCTCGTCGGCCATGACCACGATGGAGGCGGAGGGGTAGTTCGCCCACAGGGTGTTGAGGGCCTTGCTCACGGATTTGTTCTTGCCGAGCAGGGACTCCACGTCCACGAAGAGCGTGTCCACGTCACTGCCGTCCTCGGGCCGGGCCGGATCGGCGGGGGAATCGGTCAGAACCTCCTGGTCCTGATACCGCAGCCGGCCGATCTTTTCCGACCGGTTGCCGTCGCGGGTTATGACGAGCATTTTTCTCATGGGGCTCCCTCGAAAAGGGCCGGGCGGGCCAGAACGCTCCATCCACGGCGATCTGCTACGCATACTGACAAACACGGTGGAGGACAACGGGAAAACCGCCGAGCCGAGGGCGGCAGTGCGAATCGGGAGCGTCGGGCCAAAAAAATGGTTCATCCGGCTAAAGCGTACTTCGCTTCATGAATTCCCATGAGTCTGAGCTTGAAGAACTCCGTATCCCGGTAGCCGTATGCTTGCTGTTCAACGTCTTAATCTTGTTGTTTGTCCCTTTGACCGCCTTCCTCTCGAGCGGCGATGTCAGTTCCCGAAAGGTTTGGCGGCGTATCTGGGTAACCTTTGCGTGTATCAGTTTGACCCCATGGAACCTGTCGAATATGATAGCGGCGGCTTCCGGCAGGCTTTCCGTGACGGTGCTGATGTAACCGGCGTTCATGTCCGTCGCCACGGCTGCGATCATGGCTATTGTCTTCTTGATACGTTCCCAGAAGGGGATAAGCGTATCGCGATTTCGGCCTTCGCCGACGAAGACACTGCTTCTTTGTCAAAGCGAGGGCATAGCGTTCAAATGTCTTGGTGTACCAACGTCTTGGCTCGGCAATCTGAATGTCGCAATTGCGACATCCCGCTCGGTGCACAGGAAGGACCAGCCAGACAGGTTTGAGGCCGATGGGCACAGTCTGAATTCATCGTTCCGCAAAGCCGTGTCGGATGATGTTTCTGGAGCGGCAGCAGGGACGACGGATCAGGTCGTCTTTGGGCTGCACTTTCAGGGTGATATTGCCTGCTACAAAATCCTGTCGAACGTAGTCGGAGCCTCGCTGGCCGAACGCGCGATAGATCGAACTCGTGGACATGAATAATATTTTAGGGGCTGTACCAGATAACTAGCCCATATGTTCTCTAACCCACT
>CAMYLL010000350.1 GCA_947259235.1 uncultured Pseudodesulfovibrio sp.
GTGGTGTTCATCGGATTTTTCTCCTGTTGGGCTGGGTATGATGCGCAGGGCTGTTTATACGGTCTCGCCCGTGTGTTGCCAAGGGGTATTACGGATTGGATTGAAACGGGAATTCAAGTAGAGTGATTTTCGGAATGTCTGTGAAGACGAGGTGGATTGCATTTCATGAATACCGATAGGGGCGAGACAGGTTGAAAACGATGAACGTCAGGTCTTGGATGCGCTTGTGCGTATTGCTGCTTTTGGCGGCGCTGCTCCTGCTTTCGGGGTGCGGGGACGACGAGCCCGTCATCCGGGTGGATCTTTCCAAGCGGGCAAAGCTCGTTGCCCCCCTGCGCAAGGAGGCCATCACCTATGCCTACCTCCCGCAGTATTCTCACACCATCTCCTTCAAGCGCCATCGCGCCCTGCTGGAGTACCTGCGCGAGACCACGGGCCTCCCTTTGCGCCAGATATTTCCTGACACCTTCGACGAGCATATCAAGATGGTGGAGCGGGGCGAGATTGACGTTTCTTTTTCAAATCCATTTGTTTACATCCAACTCGCACGGTCCGGGGCTACGGCCTTTGCGCGGATAATCGAGCCGTCCGGCAAGCCGGATTTCCGCGGGCAGATCATCTGCCGCCGTGACAATCCGACCATCAAGACAATAGAGGACTGTCGCAACAAACGCTGGATCGCCGTGGACCCGGGGTCAGCCGGGGGGTTCCTGTTCCCGCTGGGGCTGTTTTTCGACCACGGCATCAACATAGACGATTTCGCCGAGGTCGACTTCGCCCTGGGGCCGGGTGGCAAGCAGGAGAAGGTTGTTCTGGCCGTCCATGCCGGAGCTTACGACATAGGAACCATCCGCAAGGGAGCCCTCAACGTTGTTGCCGGGAAAATCGACCTGGGCGATATTCTTGTGCTGGCCGAGACGCGTCCGTATCCTGGCTGGGTTTATTCTGCCCGCAAGGATCTTGATCCCACGGTGATAAGCGCCATTGCCGAAGCCATGTTTGCCCTGAATGCGGACAACGACGACCAGCGCAGGATTCTGGAGGCCGCCGGGATGCGGGGGATAATCCCGGCAAGGGATAGCGACTACGACCCCGTCAGAGAGTTGGCGTACAAACTGGACATCGATTAGGCGGGCGGCATGCGGCTTTTATCCCGACTCAAATTTCACACAAAGCTCAACCTGGGCATCTCTGCGATCCTCATCGCCATGGCCGTTCTGCTGTTGCCCCTTGTGGGAAACATGACGGCCAAGACGCTGCTTGAGGAAAGCCGCAAGCGCGGTTCCGCCCTGGTGGAGAGCCTTGCCGCCCGTGCCGTGGACCCGCTTCTGGCGCGCGATTTCCTGCGCCTGAAGAACATGGTGGACGAACAGGTCGCCGTGGGCGATGTCCTCTACGTTTTCGTGCAGGACAAGCGCGGACACGTGCTCGCCCATACTTTTCGCAAGGGTTTTCCCATGGACCTGATTCGGGCCAACGTGGTGGCAGACGAGGCCAAGGTCCATATCCAGCTATTGGCGGACGGGCCGAGCCGCATTTATGATTTTGCCTCGCCGGTGTCGGTGGGGCAGGACCGGTTGGGCACGGTGCGGATAGGGCTTTCCAAGACGCGCATCAACGCCTCGGTCAACCGCCAGTTGACGACCATGGCCGGATTGTTCGCAGGCGCGCTTTTCCTGGCCACGGCCATGGGCACGATCTTTGCCCGCCGGGTGGCAGGGCGGCTGGCAAAGCTCCGGGAGCACGCCGAGGAAATGCTCATGGGCAATCTGGATACCCAGTCCGGCCCCGCCGACGGCACTCACTGCTGGGAGCGGCAGAACTGCGGCCTGACGGAATGCCCGGCCTATGGCGAGCGCCGCCGTCGCTGCTGGTATATAGCCGGAACCATGTGCCCGGACTGCCGGGACGCGAGCACTGTCTCCGGATCAAAGGAATCATGCAGGATGTGCAAGGTCTACCGCGAGAGCGCGGGAGACGAATTGCAGGACCTGGCCGAGACGTTTGACGTCATGGCTCTGTCTCTCAAGACGCATATCGACGAGCTGCGCGGCGCGGACAGGAGCCTGCGCGACCAGCAGAGACTGATGCGGACCATTCTCGATGTCACCCCGGACCGCGTCTCCCTGGTGGATACTCGCCTGCGTTATCAGGCGGCCAACCGCAGTTTTGCCGAATCCGTGGACCTTGACCTGCACAGCATTGAGGGCAAGACCGATTTCGACCTCTTCGACGAGCAAACCGCCGAGAGCAGGCACATGGCCGCCCGCGAGATCCTCCAGTCCGGCGAGCGGCTTGATACCCAGGTCATGATCTCCGAGGACGAGGGCGAGCGCTGGTTTCACGTGGTCTGCATCCCGGTGCACGACGAGGACGGTCGCATCTCCGGCCTGCTGCGCACTGATCGCGACATCACGGACATCAAGGGCTACGAGAAGCAGCTTATCCAGGCTCAGAAGATGGAATCCCTCGGCCTGTTGGCAGGGGGCGTGGCCCATGAGATCAACACCCCCCTCGGAATTATCCTCGGTTATGCCCAGCTATTGCAGGAAGACGTTGAAACGGGAAGCCAGATCCAGCAGGATCTCGGCGTCATCGAGAAGCAGACCAAGGTGTGCAAGAAGATCGTGGCCGATCTGCTCGGATTCTCGCGTCAGACCCATTCCGCAAAGCGGGAGATGTGCTTCAACAACTCGGTCATGGAGGCCGTCAGTCTCGTTCGCCACACCTTCGAGCTGGACCATGTGGACATAGTGACCGAGCTGGACGACAGGTTCCCCATCATCTACGGCGACCCGGAGAAGTTGAAACAGGTTCTGATCAACCTGCTCACCAACTCGCGCGACGCCATGCCCGACGGCGGGATGATAGTCGTCAGAACCCGTCTGGACAGCCCAAAGGGTATTGTCTCGGTCTGGGTGGCCGACAGCGGCGAGGGGATCCCGGCCGATGTCCTCAAGAAGATTTTCGATCCCTTTTACAGCACCAAGCCCGTGGGACGCGGGACCGGACTGGGCCTGTCCGTTTCCTTCGGCATCATCGAGGACCACGGGGGTGAAATCCTTGCCACCAGTCCGGTGCCGGGGGATTTCAACTTTCCGTCATTGCCGCTGGGACGCACTGGCGGCCCCGGCACACTGTTCGAGGTCAACCTGCCCCTTGATCACGGCGGTGACGAGCCGTCCGGCAAGGGGGCCGATACGCATAAATCGGCAGAACTGGACATATGAAACAGGAGATAGAAA
>CAMYLL010000351.1 GCA_947259235.1 uncultured Pseudodesulfovibrio sp.
GGCCTGCTCGAAGGTGGGGCCCATGATGAACAGCGTCAGAAACAGGGCGAGGCCGATGACGATCTGGTTCGAAGGCGTCTGCACGGTGCCGATGGCCTGGCGCAGGATGGCGAGCACGATCACGATGCGCGTGAACGAGGTCATGGTCAGCATGATGGCCGGGGCCATGCTCAGCACCGTGAGCAAAAAGAGAATCTCGAGCAGGGTGGAGACTTCGCCCGGCTCGGCCTGACCCGCGGCCAACTCCATGGTCAGCTTGGGGATGACCGGAGCCTGGGCATGAGCCAGGGCGGGAAAGAGCACCAACGCGGCGAGCAGGCAGGCCAGCAGCGTCAGCAGACGGGTCGCATCAACTCTCATTCTCCGTCCCTCTCTTGAGCAGCGCGGCAAAACTTCGTGGCGCGGGAGCCGGTTCGTCGCCATCCCCGGCCTCCACCTCGGTCAAAAGGCTGACGCGCTCCTCGGTCACCCCGAGCAGCAGGTCCCTGTCGCGAAAGCGGACCACGGCCAGGCACTGCCGGTTGCCCAGCATGAGCCGGCTCATCAGGCGCGGGCCGCCGGGGCCGCCCTGGACGCCCCAGCCCTGGATGCCCAGCTTCTTGAGCAGATAATAGGCAAGAAAGATCACGCCGAGCAGAAGGCACAGATATCCCAGGGTGGTCAGGATGGTGGTGCCGGAGTCCACCGCCGGAAGATGCATGGCGGTAGCCGTGGCATTGGCCTGGGCCATGGCGCTATCCAAGCTGTTTCACCCGCTCGATGGGGCTGATGATGTCCGTCAGGCGGATGCCGAACTTCTCGTTGATGACCACGGCCTCGCCGCGTGCCACCAGCTTGCCGTTGACGTAAATCTCAAGGGGCTCGCCCGCCAGCTTGTTGAGCTCCACGACGGAGCCCTGGCCCAGCTGGAGCAGCTCGTTGATCAGCAGCTTGGTGCGGCCCAGCTCTGCCGAGACCTCAAGGGGGATGTCGAGGATGAAGTCCAGATCGCGCTTCCCGCTCGAACTGCCGGCCTTGGCGTCGGCGCCCATGTCCTTGAACTCGTAGTCGTGGGTCTGCGTGGAGAGGAACGCCTGTTCCTTCTCATGCTTAACTTCGTCCTGGGTCGTCTCGGCGAGGGCGGCTGCCCACTCGTCGGCCAGGGCCTCGTCGTCGTTGGCGACCTCGGCGCTGCCCGCCTCGGAGGGATCGGGTACGTCGCCGTCGCCGTCAAGCAGCGCGTCGGCCCATTCCTGTGCCAGTTTATCTTGATCGTCGGCCATGTTTCACCTCGCAAAACTTTATGCCCGTCAAAAAACATGACGGCCCGGAAGGACCCATGCAAGAGGCGTGCTACTGGATGACCATCTCCGTAATGTAGACGCGCAGGACCGACCCCTTGCCGATGATCTGGTTGAGTCGGTCGGCGACTTCCTGCTTCAGCTCCACCTTGGCCTTCATGGTCGAAAGGGAGTCGTAGGTCTTGCTGGAAAGCAGCAGGAGCAGGGTGTCCTTGATCTTGGCCTCGTACTTTGCCAGGGCCTCCATGGCCTGGGCATCGCGCACCTCGACCTCAAGCCCGAGCTTGAGGTAGCGCCGCCCGAGGGGATCGGCCAGGTTGACCAGGAATACGGGCAGGGGGACTATCTGCCCCTCCGCCACTTCCTGGCCGTCGCCCTTGCCCACGTCCTGGGCCGCCTGCTCGGCCTGGGCGGCCTCATCGGGCGCGGCAAAGTACATGGTGTAGCCGAAATACCCGCCCACGCCGAGGCCGATCAAGACCACGGCGATGATGATCCATTTGAGCTTGCCGCTCTTTTTCTCTTCCTGGACTAACTCTTCGTCAGCCATGTCGGCCACCTTTTTTTCCTGTTTGGTCGTCTCTTCTTAGCGTGATTTCGCTGTGTTTTCCAGACAAAGTTTAGAGCCTCCCGCGTCCTGTTCCTACTGATATCCGCCGACCGGACGCGCCGTCTTCAGGAGTATCTCCACCCGGCGGTTCATGTCCGAGGCCACCGGCCTGCCGCGATCGTCCACCACCGGAAAATCGCTGCCGTAGGCCGAGAGGGAAAAGCGGCGGTTGGGCACCCCGGAGTCGACCAGGAACGCCAGCACGGAGAGGGCGCGGTCCGCAGACAGGGCGTAGGGATCGGCCGCATTGTCCGTGGGGTCCGTATACCCGGCCACGTTGACCGGCGCGGCGGTGTGCATCAGCACGGGGACCAGAGCGCTGATCAGCGCCTCTCCCCGGGGGCTGAGGCGCGAGCCGCCGGGAGCAAAAAGCAACTTGTCCGTAAAGACCAGGGCCACGCCGTCGGGCTTGGCCAGGATGTCGAGGTTCTTGTCGAGCTCCGCCTTGTTCAAGCCATCGGGCAGCTCGTCGTCGGGAAAAAGCAGGTCCTTGATGCGCTGCTTCTTGTCCATGACCTCCCAGGGCTTTTCCATCAGCTCCACCACCAGCCGTTCCTTGGGGTCCACCCGGCCGGAGCCACGCTTGTCCAGCAGCCCGAGGTCCGCCGTGTGCAGGGTCACCCGGGTGAGGATGGCGTTGTCCATGGACGACATGGTCAGCAGCAGCACGAAAAACGTCAGCAGCAGGGTCACCAGGTCAGAGAACGTGACCAGCCACAGGGCCAGGGGCGGACAGATCTCCTTCTTCTTCCTGGCCATGGCTACTCCAGCCCCGGCGGCGGGCGCAGGTCGAACTCGAACCCGTTGACGTCGATGGTATCGGCCCCTGGCTGAACCGTTGCCCCAGTCATGGCGCGGACCCGCTCGCCCGTATCCAGGCTGCGCTTGTCCAGAACGATGTCCACGCGCCTATTCCTGGCCCGACTCTCGGCTGTGGCCTCGGAATAATAGGGCATGAACTTGCCGAAGGCCTCCACCCGGAGCATGTCCGGGCGCATGCCGTTGGCCACCAGATACTGATACACGGCCAGTGCCCGGGCCAGGGAGAGCTTCCACGACAAATCCGGGTTCGCCTCGTCGTCACCGGGCTGATAGTTCAGGTCCAGCTCGTCGCGCAGGTTCGAGGTGTGCCCGGCCAGCAGCAGCGGGTACTGCACCTGGGCGAGCACGGGCAAATATTCGTCGAGCAGGGCACGCCCTGCGTCGCTCAGAGTGACCCCGTCCGGGGCGAAGAGCAGGCTGGAATTGATGGAAAGAATCTGGACGAACCGGCTGGAGCGGAAATTGATGTCCTCGTTGACATCCTCCCACTTCAGGGCCTTGAGGGGTTCG
>CAMYLL010000352.1 GCA_947259235.1 uncultured Pseudodesulfovibrio sp.
AACTCTCCAGTTGATAAACTTGGAGAATGTGATCACTCATCTACTCGTTATTAAACGGGCTGTGATTTCGTGATCTTATTTGCTCAACTCGCTATTTAATTGTCAAAGACCATTCGCGTCTTCTCTCAAAGAACGCCCCGCCGTCAGGCAGGAAGGGCAAGCTACTCACTTCGCTCATCCCCGTCAACACCTTTTTGCAACTTTCTTCGTCGCTTTCGATGTCGACCCTGCCGTCAGGCAGGAAGGGCAAGCTAGTGATTTCGCTTGTTCCCGTCAACACCTTTTTTCATCTTTTTTCAGATGAACTTTCCAGTGCCAACCGTCCAATATAATTGAGAATGAACAAGCCGCCGAGAGGTGCTTTCGGGCTCTCCCGTGCGGCGAAGTGGAGTTCTAGGTGAAACCCCCATCCAGGTCAAGCGGTTTTTTTCGCGATTCTGCCACTTACCAATCAATAGGCCGAATTTATTGCATAAAAAATCACATTTTTTCTGCGCTCAGGCTCTCTCTATCGCCGCCGGAGCCGCCCGACCTCACGCACGGGCGCACCCTTCTCCTCAATCAGCAGCCATTCTTCCCCTGATATGCCGTATAATGATATCGCCCCAACGGTGTTTGCATGGTATGGGGTTCCACCAAAGCGACACTCAACCTGTCCCGGAGCCACAACGCCATGCACATACCCACCCGACTCGCACTCACCTCCGCCTTTGCAGGGCTTATCGTCGTCTTCGCCTCACTGATCATTCTCTCCTCGTCCCTGACGTCGCGGACCGTCCTGACCCGCCACGCCCGGACCATCATGGAGAACATCGCATCATATACAATAGATAAGGCGCAGAACCACCTCATCCCGGCGCGCAAGGCGGCCAGCCTGACCCGCGGCCTCTCCAAGAACAACATCGTCAGCAGCAAGCACACCAACTCCATGGTGGCCTATTTCTACGAGCAGCTCTATCTGCACCCCCAGTTTTCGGGCATCTACTTCGGCAGCACCAACGGCGACTTCATCATGGCGTCGCGCTACAACCTGATTCAAGAAGGCGGCTTCTATACCAAGATCATCAGGATAGAGAACGGCCAACGCACTGTGGAGCAGATATACAAGACCGCGCAGGGCAACCTGATCCGCCGCCAGTTCGACCCGGCGGACAGCTTCGACCCCAGGGTCCGCCCCTGGTATGACAAGGCGCACAAGACCAACGCCCTGACCTGGACCGCGCCCTACATCTTCTTCACCTCCAAGAAGCCCGGCATCACCACGGCCAACCCGGTCTATGACCTGAGCGGCGAATTCCTGGGTGTCGTGGGTGTGGACATAGGCATCGAGGAGCTGTCCACCTTCATCTCCAAGCTCAACGTCAGCGAGCACGGCCGCGCCTTCATCATGAGCCAGACCGGAGACATCATCGCCTATCCCGACATCGACAAGCTCCGTCAGGTTGAAGGCCCCGGCAAGACACGGCTGACGCGCATCGTCGAACTGGACGACCCAGTGGCGCGCGAGGCGTTCCTCTCCCTCGGCCTGCCCTATGACAATCTGCACATGAAGGAACCGGTCTTTACCTCCTTCACCCTCAACGGGGAAAACTACCACGCCATGTTCGCGCCCTTTGCCCAATCAGAATGGCCTTGGGTCATCGGCATCTACATGCCCGAGGACGACTACCTCGGCTCCATCAAGTCCAACCGCAACGTGAACATCTTCATCGCGCTGGTGGCGGTGATCATCGCCCTGATCTTCGGCCTGGTGGTAGCCAGCAAACTCACTCAGGCCAAGGAAATGGCCGAGAGCGCGGACCAGGCCAAGAGTCACTTCCTCGCCCGCATGAGCCATGAAATCCGCACCCCGATGAACGCCATGCTCGGAGCCGGGGAGCTGCTGGCAGAGACCAACCTCAACGGTGACCAGCGCCGATACGTCACCATGTACCAGAACGCCGGGGAACATCTGCGCGAGCTGGTGCGGGATGTGCTCGACCTGTCGCGGTTCGAGTCCGGCAAGTTCCAGCCGGAGGAAACGCCCTTCGAGCTGCGCTCCACCATAGAGAAAACCGTCGGCGTCTTCACCCTGGAGGCGCGCAGCAAAGGGATAGCCCTGACCTGCTCCGTCGCCGCAGATATCCCGGACACCCTGCTGGGCGACCCGACCGCTCTCAGGCAGATCCTGGTCAATCTGGTCAGCAACGCCATCAAGTTCACTCCCGACGGGTCTGTGGCTCTCGTCGTCAGGCGCATCGCGGCGGGCCCGACCGATGCCGATGACGCCGTGAATCTGGAGTTCTCGGTGAGGGACACCGGCATCGGCATTGCCAGCGACAAGCAGGAGCTGATTTTCGACCGCTTCTCCCAGGCCGACGGCTCCACCACGCGCAAATACGGCGGAACCGGCCTGGGACTGGCCATCTGCCGCAACCTGGTCACCGCCATGGGCGGGCGGATCTGGGCGGAGAGCAACCCCGGCGTGGGCACTACCCTGACCTTCACCATACGCCTGAAAGCGGCCCCGGAAGCCAGGGAAGCGACATGCCCTCCGGCAAGCCAGGCCAATTCAGCCGCGCCGTCGAGCGGCAAACGCATCCTCATGGTGGAGGACGACGAGCGGAACAGGCTCCTGTTCACCCTGTTCCTCAAGGACGTCCCCCACACGCTGGACACGGCCGAAGGCGGCGAGGAAGCCCTCAAAAAACATCTGGCAGCCCCCTACGACCTGATTCTCATGGATATAGAAATGGCGGGCATGGACGGGTACCAGACAACCAAGGCAATCCGTGAACGCGAACGCGCGGCCGGACTGCCGCAGACGCCCATCGTGGCCGTGACGGCCCACGCCCTCAGCGAGGCGGAGACCAAGAGCCGCGAGCACGGCTGCACGGATTTCCTGTCAAAGCCAGTGACCAAGGCGGCGCTGCGCCAGACCGTGGCCCGCCATCTCGACGATCCTTGCACCCCGGAGAACCCGCCGGTCTGATCCGCCCGGCCGCCCGGTCCGCCCCTGCGCACGGACCGGGAGCAACCCACATGGAGACACCATGCGTACCACCAAGTCCGGCCTCATGACCCTTGCCCTGTTCTTCTCCTGCCTGCTGTCCCCCCTGACCGCCGTCGGCCAAACGCAGCTTCCCCCTGCCGGGTGGCAGCAGGACTCTCCGGAAATCATCGTGGAAGGAGCACTCGGCGACATGGTCAGGGGCGACCACGACAAGGGATTCAAGGCCCT
>CAMYLL010000353.1 GCA_947259235.1 uncultured Pseudodesulfovibrio sp.
TGACTATTTTGGATATGCCCAAGGATGAGGCCCGGCAGGTTCTCGTTCGCGCCAAGGAAATGAAGGACAAGAACATCCGTACCGACCTGCTGGCCGGAAAGACGCTGCTCCTTATTTTCGAGAAGGCTTCCACCCGTACCCGCGTTTCTTTTGAAGTAGGTGTGCGTCATCTCGGCGGCGATCCCGTCTTCATCACCTCGCGTGATTCGCAGCTTGGCCGCAGCGAGCCTCTTGAGGACACTGCCAGGGTGCTCTCCCGCTATGCGGACGGGCTCATCGTGCGAACCTTTGGCCAGGAGAAGCTGGAAACCCTGGTCGAATACGGAACCATCCCGGTGATCAACGCCCTGACGGACGAGTATCACCCCTGTCAGATCATGTCCGACATGCTGACTATGTACGAGCGCACTCCTGATCTCTCCAAGGTCAAGGTGGCCTGGGTGGGAGACGGCAACAACATGGCCCATTCCTTCATCAATGCCGCCGCCACCTTCGGCTACGAGCTTTCCCTGGCCTGTCCTGAAGGCTACCAGCCTGATCAGGCCATATTGGACACAGCCCTTGGCCTGGGCGCGCGAATCACCCTGACCGACGACCCGTCGGTGGCCGTGGCCGGAGCGCATTACGTCAATACCGACGTCTGGGCGTCCATGGGCCAGGAAGAAGAGCAGAAAAAGCGCGAGGCCGCCTTTGCCGGATTTGCGGTGGATGATGTGCTCATGGCCAAGGCGGCGCCCGAGGCAAAGTTCATGCACTGCCTGCCCGCCCACCGGGGCGAGGAAGTCAGCGAAGCCGTGTTCGAGGGATCGGCCTCCATCGTCTGGGACCAAGCCGAGAACCGGCTCCACATGCAAAAAGCCATCATTGAATGGATTTACAGCAATTAAAGCTAGATGGAATAATGAGGGATTAATCAGATGAGCAAAATAGAGAAAGTCGTTCTCGCCTATTCCGGCGGATTGGATACGTCCATCATCCTCAAATGGATCAAGAACAATTACGACTGCGACGTTGTCTGCATGACTGCGGACCTCGGCCAGGGCGAGGAAATGGACGGCATCGAGGACAAGGCGCTGAACACCGGCGCGGTCAAGGCATACGTCGAGGACCTGCGCGAGGAGTTCGTGCGCGACTATGTGTTTCCCATGTTTCGGGCCAACGCTCTGTACGAGGGGCGCTATCTCCTCGGTACGGCTATCGCCCGCCCCCTGATCGCCAAGCGGATGGTGGAGATCGCCGAGCTTGAGGGCGCCCAGGCCGTTGCCCACGGCGCCACCGGCAAGGGCAACGACCAGGTCCGCTTCGAGCTGGCGACCATGGCCCTCAACCCGAGGCTGACCACCATCGCTCCTTGGCGCGAGTGGGACCTGAAGTCTCGTACCGATCTGATCAACTATGCACAGGAGAACGCCATCCCTGTGCCCGTCAGCCGCTCCAAACCCTGGTCCATCGACGCCAACCTGCTGCATACCTCCTTCGAGGGTGGCGAGCTGGAAGACCCATGGAACTCCCCCGGTCCGGACTGCTATCGCAACATCACCCCGCCCGAGATGTGCCCCGACACCCCCGAAGAGATCACCATCGATTTCGAGGCGGGAAATCCCATCGCCATCAACAGCGTCAAGTATTCTCCGGCGGCACTGCTGGCCAAGCTCAACGAGCTGGGCGGCAGGCACGGCATCGGCCGGGTGGACATGGTCGAAAACCGCTTCGTGGGCATGAAATCCCGCGGCGTGTATGAGACCCCGGGCGGAACCATCCTGGCAGCGGCCCACCGCGATCTGGAAGGGCTGACCATGGACCGCGAGATGATGCACCTGCGTGACAGCTTCATTCCCCGTTACGCCGAGATGGTCTACTACGGCTACTGGTTCTCCCCGGAGCGGGAGGCGCTGCAGGCCATGATCGACAAATCCCAGGAAAAGGTCACCGGCACAGTGCGCGTCAAGCTCTACAAGGGCAACTGCGTGCCCCTGGGCCGCAAGTCGCCTTTCTCCATGTACAACGCGGACTTGGCCACTTTCGAGGAAGATTACGTCTACGACCAGTCCGACGCGGCCGGCTTCATCAAGCTCGTGGGCCTGCGGCTCAAGGGGCGGATGCAGCAGAGCAAGTGGGGCGGCAAAGACGTGGAAGACACCTGCGAGTAGCATATGGCAGACAAGAAGATGTGGGGCGGCCGGTTCTCCGAGGGAACGGCCGCGTCAATGGAAGCATATTCAGAGTCCGTGTCCTTTGACTGGCAGCTCTATGCCGAGGACATTCGCGGCTCCCAGGCCCATGCACGCATGCTCGCGGCGCAGGGTTTTCTGACCGGTGACGAAGCCTCCCGCATCTGCGAGGGCCTCGACGCGGTCCGCAGGGAGATCGAAGCCGGGACCTTTGTCTGGAAGACCGGGCACGAGGATGTTCATATGAACATCGAGTCGCGCCTGACCGAGATTATAGGCCCCCTGGGCGGCAAGCTGCATACGGCGCGCAGCCGCAACGATCAGGTCGCACTGGACTTTCGGCTGCACGTGGCTGCCCGGCTGGCCGAGTGGCAGGACCGTCTGGCCGCGCTCATCGAGGTCTATCTGGCCCGGGCCGAGGAGCATCGCGATACGCTGCTGCCCGGCTGCACCCACTTCCAGCCAGCCCAGCCGGTGAGTCTTGCCCATCATCTTCTGGCTTACTGCCAGATGTTCAAGCGTGACCATGAGCGTCTGGGCGACTGTCTGAGGCGCGTCAAGGTCATGCCCCTGGGAGCGGCGGCTCTGGCAGGAACCACCCATCCGGTCAGCCCGGAAAAAGTGGCGGCGGACCTGGGCATTGACACCGTCTTTGCCAACTCCATGGACGCCGTGTCCGACCGCGACTTCGTGCTTGAGGCCGTCTTCGCCGGAAGCCTGATCATGACCCATCTCTCGCGGATGTGCGAGGAGGTCATCATCTGGGCCAATCCCAATTTCGGCTATGTCAGATTGCCCGACCAGTACTCCACGGGCTCCTCCATCATGCCACAGAAGAAGAATCCTGATTCCTGCGAGATCATGCGCGGCAAGACCGGCCGCGTCGTGGGCTCTCTCATGGGGCTTCTGGTGCTGGTCAAGGGGCTGCCCATGACCTACAACCGGGACATGCAGGAAGACAAAGAGCCGTTCTTCGACGCGGACAAGACCGTCACTTCCTCCCTGGGAATCATGGCCGGACTGCTGTCCCAGCTTGAGTTCGTCC
>CAMYLL010000354.1 GCA_947259235.1 uncultured Pseudodesulfovibrio sp.
TTATTAGACCTTGGCGCCCTGGAGCTCGTCGACGTCGAGATCCCAGACCACGTTGTGGGGCGGCAGGGGATCGGTTTCGAAGAAGCGGGGGAGCTTGTCGTCCATCTTGGTGAACCCGGCGCGCTTGTTGAATTCCTGCTCATCCTTGAGGCAGTTAATGCCCAGGTTGACCAAATCGTCGGCGCTGAAGGGGTTGCCGGTGTAAGCCTGGACCAGGTCGGCCATGGCCTGCACGCCGTTTTCCGCATCCAGCACAGCAAAGGCGACAAAGAGGCAGAAGCCCATGGAGTCGATGGCCGCAGTGGCGATCTGGAGGTTCTTGGACAGCTCGACGTTGCCTTCCTTCTTGAGGCCGTCGATGTCGCCGCCGACCTTCAGGAGGTTCTGAGCCACGCCGTAACCAGCGGTGTGGTCGGCGCCCATTGCCGTGGTGGCATAGGTGACGCCAACGCCCTTGACGGCGCGGGGGTCATAGGCGGGCATGGACTGGCCCTTGACGGTAGGCAGGCGCTCGACGCCGAACGCGCCGCCAGCAAAGTCGACGCCGTTGCCCATGATCATGCCCATGGGATCCTTGGTGCCGACCTTGGAAAGCAGCTCGATGGCAGCCTTTCCGTCGCCCCAGGGAATGATGCCGCCGTCCATGGCAATGGCCACGGTGTTGCCGATTTCGATGGTGTCCATGCCTTTTTCGTCGCACAGGCGGTCGATGGCGGCGATGTCGTCGATGTCCTTGATCATGGCGTTGCCGCCCAGGGCCCAGACGGTCTCGTACTCGAAGCCGGAGGTGACGTATTCACCCTTGGCGTTGTTGTACTGCTGGGAGCATTGGATGACGCAGCCGGTGTGGCAGCCTTCGGTGGTTTTGCCGCCGCGCTCGTTGATGATCTCGGCGATCTTCTCGCCGGAGATGTCGGCCGCGTGCACGACCTGACCAAGGCGGAAGTTCTTCCCGGGGAAGGCACCGGCCTCGTTGACAACGTTGACCAGGACGGACGTGCCGAATCCGGGCAGGCCCTGGCCGGTGACCGGGTGGTTCTGAAGGATTTCAACCCAGGTTTTGCGAGCGGTTTTGAACGCCTCGACATCAACGGCGCCGACCTTGTTGTTCACTTCGGGATCAAGGACGATGGCCTTGATCTTCTTGGAACCCATGACGGCTCCGGTACCGCCGCGACCTGCGGAACGGGCCGGGCGCTTGTAGGGGTCCGTGAACTGGATGGTGGCGGTGGTGCGCAGTGTTTCGCCTGCGGGTCCGATCATGCAGGCGATCATCTTGTCGCCGTATTCGGCAAGCAGTTTGTCGTGGGCGGGGTAGTTGTCCATGCCGGTGATGTCGGCTGCGTCCTTGAAAACCACCTTGCCGTCCGTGATGAAGAGCGTGGAGAACGGGGCGTCGCCTTCGGGTTTGTCTTCGAGGATAATGGCCAACAGGTCCATCTTGGGCATCTTGTGGGCAAAGAGGCCGCCGGAGTTGGACTCCTTGATGCCCTTGGTGAGCGGCGACTTTGTGCCGACGGAGACACGGCCGGAGTTGGCGGCAGTGGAGCCGCCGAGCAGGCCGGTGGCGATGATGAGCTTGTTTTCGGACGACAGGGGGTGGCAGTCGGCCGGGACTTCGGTGTTGATGACCCTTGAGGTCAGGGCGCGGCCGCCGAGGTTGGCGTATTTGCCAGCGTCTTCATAGGTGTACTCTTTGGTCCGGGTGTTGATTCTCAGGATTTTCGGCATATGGTACCTCATATGTTTGAAGTTATTGCAACTTGCTCAAACGTAGGTTTGACTTTCAATCAATCTACATATTACATATGCCTTGCTGAAATAAAAAGTCAAAAAAAACAGGCTATTGTGCTCACTTAGACACAATGCCACGCAGCTGGAAACAACGAATCCTGACTCAGCCCTAGGAGAGAGTAATGCCGAATTCACAGCGTATGCAACTGCATAGCAAACCTGAGGGCCGACTGGCTTGGAACTACTTGTTGCAGAAGGGATTTAATCTCGTCGGGCGGGCCGGGATGACGATTCGTGAATTCCTGGCAAATGCTCTTGGCTATGATGACCGGACTATTCAGGAAGAGGTTCGGACGATTTTCATCAACAGCAGCCCTGTGGACGATATCGACACGGTGTATGTCCGAGACGGGGACAGGCTTGCTTTGGGGAGCGCAATGCCGGGTCTGGTCGGCATCTGCATGGGTCGTGACAATCCGTATAAAAGCTTCAGGAGCGGCATTGCCGCGCATGGAGATGGTGCTGGAGCCGATGAGCGGGAGCGCATCCGGGTGAGCGTGAAGATATTCAGCACGCTGGCGGTTGATACAGGTACCGACGTGTTGCGTCGCGGGATCTTGGTTGATGCCCCGGTGCTGGCCGAGTTCCTCAATCGCCAGAAGGCGAACCTGACTCCCAGGAACGACGCGTCCATTGAATCCCTGTGCGAAAGTCTTCGCGGGCGCGAAGGCGACGTGGCAGTGAGCGTCGAGTTCTAGTACCTATCCGATGCTATCACGAGACAGCGGCCGAAGCTAGTCCTGGCAGCCAAGCTCCGAGGAATAGGCTTCGAGCTTGTCAACCTGGCGTTTGTATTTCCTTTGTGTGAGCACGTCTTCCTTCGAATATCTGGACCTGTTGTCGTAGAGGGCCCATTCCATCTTCTTGCAGGCATCACTGCGTTCCTTGTCAGGCATGGCTTCCAGATTGTCGCCGTAGTTGTCTTTGGCTTTTCTGTAAGCTTTTTCGGCAATCCTGTATTCGGAATCCGCCCTGTAGCGCAGGCTGGGAGAGCCGTCCTGACCGGCAGAGGCCAGACAGGGCATGACAAATGTAACCAGCAGGAATACCGTGATAATGTGTTTGACCATGATGTAGCTCATTTCCTGGATTTGAGACTTTTTCCAAGGCCGTATGGTTTTCAGGGTCACTAAAATATCGATCGAGGCCGAAGCGAGCCGTTTTGAATGTATGAATTGAACTCTTTTGATACACCTCTAGCCCTGAGTATAGTGCAAGCTTGGATGCTCGACAACATCTGACGTGGCCCGGCAATGCGTTTTATCTACATTTCGACGAGTTGTTCGGAAATCATTTGAAATAGTTAAAAAACATGAACATGGACTGCTGGTTTTGAGGCTGCGTTCTAAAGGCTATGTGAGAAGAAAATGAGTGCTGTTTTTGAGATGGCTGCGATGCGGTTGGCG
>CAMYLL010000355.1 GCA_947259235.1 uncultured Pseudodesulfovibrio sp.
GGGTAGTTCAGGCTGGCTGCGTTCAGGGCCGCATTGAGGCCGGCGTAACCGCCGCCGATAACCAGAACGGTCTTGAAGGCGTCCGGAAGCTCGGGATTGGGAATCCGGCTCTTGGTGAGCTTGGAGATTCCCATGTTGATGTAATCCTTGGCGATGACTTCCATCTGGCCAGGGAAGGCGGGATCGTCCTGGAACGACCACACGCAGTGCTCGCGCAGGTTGACGCGCTCCACCTGGATTTTTTCGCCGAACTTGAACACGTCCCACTTGGCGCGGGGCGTACAAGCGCAGCAGACAACGCCGTCAAGACCGTGCTCGGCGACGTCGGCTTCGATTTGGGCCTTGCCCTCGGGGCTGCACAGCACCGGGTTGGACTTGGCCACCGTCACCGCGGCGGAGTGCTTGCCTCCACCTGCGAATTGGGCCAGGGCGTCGACATCGAGATTGGCCCCGATGTCACAGCCTCCACAGATATATACTCCAAGCTTTTCAGCCATTGGTTACCTCCCTACCACGGTTTTGATTGCCTTCATCGCGGCAGCGGTGCCGGACTGGGCAGTCTTCATGACGTCAAGGGGCTGCTTTGCGCAACCGGCGGCAATGATGCCATCGCCGTCAATGACAAAACCGTCGGCATCGACAGAGCCCGCCGGGACCTGGAGGCCCGCGATGCTGGGCTGCATGCCGGTGGCGAGTACGACCATGTCGAACTTCTCATCGGACTTGATGCCCGTGATGGCGTTCTCAACGGTGACCACGGGATTGCCGGCGGCATCTTCGACGATGGCGGCGACCTTGCCCTTGACCAGGTTGAGCTTGTCATCGCGCTCGGTCACGTTCTTGAACTTGTCGTAGCGGCCCGGGGTGCGCAGGTCGATGTAGTAGACCGTCACGTTGGCGTCGCTGCGCTCGCGGATGTAACGAACATGCTTCAAGGAGGCCATGCAGCAGATGTAGGAACAATAGTTCAGGTGGTTCTGGTCGCGCGATCCGGCACACTGGACAAAGGCGATCTTCTTGGGCTCGGCTCCGTCGGACGGACGCAGGACCTTGCCGCCGGTGGGGCCGTTGGGGGCCGCCAGCCGCTCGAACTGCATGTTGGTGACGACGTTCTTGAGCTTGCCGCCGCCGAGGTTGGTCAGGTTGGCGACATCGTAGGGCTTCCAGCCGGTGGCCACGACGATGGAACCCACGGAAAGGTCGATGCTCTTGGGCGCGTCGTCAAGGTTGACTGCGTCATACTTGCAGGAATCCTTGATGGCCGCGAGCTCGGAGTCGGACGCGTTGTCCGCGTCCACGACGTAGCGCATGGGGAACATGAAAGGATGGGTCTTGTAGGCCGTCTTGCGCGTGCCGACGCCGAAGTCAAACTCGGAGGAAACCGTGGTGGAAGCGGCCTTCTCACAGTCTCCACAGGCGGTGCACCGCTCGTTCACGTAGCGGGGGCGCTGCGTGATCTTGACGTCGTAGTTGCCGGCGGAGCCGGACACGGACGTCACGTCGGCCATGGTCAGGACCTTGACGTTAGGGTTGTTTTTTATGCGCTGAAACTGGATCTCCAGGCCGCAGGAAGGGGGACACAGCTTCGGAAAATACTGATTAAGCTGCGCAACCCGGCCACCGAGGTAGGGATTGGTTTCAACGATGTACACCTCGTAGCCGATTTCGGCAGCTTCGAGGGCGGCGGTGATTCCTGCGAATCCTCCGCCTACAACGAGAATACTGTTATTCGACATTCTCTTCATTCCTCCCGAATAAAGTTGAGGCTCAGCCAAAAAATGGCCTAAACCCGGACCGGGAGCGGCATCCCGGCCCGGATTCAGACCATTTTAGCCCCGGCGGTTGGGAAAGTGACCGCGGGCCGGGGGCCCGCGGTCACGGGTCGATCATTACCTAATTGCAGCTTAGGCGTCGGGGATGATCTTCACGTAAGGCTTCTTGAAGACAGTGGTCACGCCGGTGGCGGGATCGTAGGTGGAGTTGCAGAAGCAATGCCACTTGGAATCGTCCAGGCCCATGAAGTCGCCGCGGTAGTAGAAGCCCGGGTAGCGGGATTCCTCGCGGAACTCGATGTGCTGCATGTGCAGGCGGACGGTCCACAGGCGGTGGAACTGCTCCCAGCAGCGCATCAGTTCGTGCAGATCACGAGCAGCGAGCTTCTGGGAATCTTCTTCCATCATGCCGAGCAGCCAGAAGCCGGTGTTCAGCAGAGCCTTGGAGGTCATGTACAGGGTACCAACGCCACCGCCGTATTCATCGGTGCACTTGATGAGGCGCATCATGAAGTTGTGCGGGGTGATGTAAGCGGGGTTGACGACCGGGTCGGTGGAACCGCCCTTGGCAGCCTCGTAGGTGTACCACGGCTGGTAGATCTCTTTGGCGAGGTCGGCCGGGTTTTCTTTCAGGGAGGGCTTGAAGTCCTTGTGGTCAACGCACCAGCGGACCATCTGCTTGCCGACGATGCGGCCTTCAGCGTGGGAACCGGAGGAGAACTTGTGACCGGAGGCGCCAACGCCATCAGCGCAGGTCCACAGGCCGTTGACAGTGGTCATACGGTTGTAGACTTTGCCGTTGTCGGCCTTGACCTTGTAGGACTCGGGGACCCAGGGCTCGTCCGGACCGGAGACCCAGATACCGCAGCAACCGGAGTGGGAACCCAGGAGGTACGGCTCGGTGGGCATGATCTCGGAACCGCGATCCTCAGGAGCGCAGTTGGTGGCGGCCCACAGGTTGGCCTGACCAACACACATGTCGAGGAAGTCTTCCCAAGCCTCGGACTCGAGGTGCTTCCACTCGGGACCGGTCAGGTCGCCGTTGACGGTGTTCAGCAGGGCGGTCTTGGTGTCCATGAAGATCGGGCCGCGGCCTTCACGCATTTCACGGAGCATCATGTGGTTACGCAGGCAGGTGGGGATGATGTGACCCTTGGCGTAGCCGCGATCCTCGTAAGGCTTCAGCATGGCGCGGTTGGTCTCGCAGTAGTCCTCACCCTTGTAGTTGGTGGCTTTGGCCTTGAAGAGCAGGAACCACGCGCCGACCGGACCGTAACCGTCCTTGAAGCGGGCGGGGACGAAGCGGTTTTCCATCATGGTCATTTCGCCGCCAACCTGGGCAACCATGGTGTAGGTGGAACCAGAGTTCCAAACCGGGTACCAGGCGCGACCCATGCCCTCACCGGTG
>CAMYLL010000356.1 GCA_947259235.1 uncultured Pseudodesulfovibrio sp.
GGATATGGTAGCCTAGCGCGCGTAAATCTTGAGCAGCAGGTCGCCGGAGAGCGGCCCGAGCTTGCGGCCCAGGCCCTTGAGTCGGATGGGACGGCCGACCACGAAGTCGCGAGGCAGGGTGACTTCTATGGTTTTTGGGCCTTTGGAAAATGTCTGTTCAACGGTGATGCGGATCTTGCGCCCGGGGATCAGGCTCATGGCAGGGAAATACACCACCTGCTCATGATCCATCTGTCCGGTGAACCAGGACTTGATGGAGCCGCCAAGCCCCTTGGCAAAATCGAAATCAAGGGATTTCTCTCCCCAGTGAAGCCTGAGCTTGCGTTTCTTGAGTTCAAGCGGTCCCTTGTAGTCCGGGTGGTCCTTTCTGATCTGGCTGTAGATGTCTTCGAAGACCTTCCTTGCAAAGGGGTCGTTCAGGATGGTCTTGAGGACTTCTTCTTCCTTGTAATAGAACTTCTGATTGGCGGAGCGTGCGGAGCGGGCGCCCGGTTTGGTCTGGGGTTTCTGGCGCTGTTGCTTGGAGTACGCTCGTGCGCCCTGGGCGCGGCTCGCCTTGGGCTCCTCGGATGCGGCCTTCGGTCCGGCCGCACCGGCAGTCGAGGCGGATTGACCGCCGTTCTCCGATTCGAGGAACTTCTTGGCCGTGACATAGGCCTCGTTGATCTCGCGGAACTTCCCGCTTGCCCCGGGGTCAGAGTTCAGGTCCGGGTGATAGCGGAAGGCGAGCTGGCGAAAGGCCGTCTTGACTGCGTCGAGTCCGGCCCCCTCGGCGAGTTTGAGTACCCTGTAACATTCCTGAAGCGTCATTGAAGAACCTTTGTTGGGATCAGTCGTCACTGATCAGCGCGTTGGGCGATACGTCGGGATCATAGCGCAAAAGCTCTTCATCGCGCAAATATTGCTTTCCCTGTCTGACAAACTCGGCATGCCCCGCAGCCGGGTTCACACCCGGACAGTACTCCTGAATCATCTCCCAGCTTATCTCGTCGATAAGATTGCCCCTGAAGTAGGGCCAGGCCCTGCATATGGCGGGCCTGCCCGGATGGACGCTGCACCCGTCCCTGAAGAAGACGCAGTAGCCGTCCTCGCCGGTGATGAGGTGGAGTTTGCCGCCCCGTTCGGCGGAGTACCGCCGGACGAGTTCGTCCTCGCCAATGCCAAGGTGGTCGGCCAGGCGCGCTCTGTCGTGGGCCGTCATGACGATGCCGCCTTCGCCCTGGCAGCAGTGTCCGCACATGCGACATTCGAACGCTTTCTCGGTCATGGCCTGATACCCAGGCGTGCAAGCTCGACCTTGAGACAGCGGTCCTCGATGACCTCGATGTCGGTGTGGGCCAGAAGCTCGCGTGCCTCCTGGCTGAAAACGCCGGATTGCATCCAGAAAAATTTCGGCGGTGTTTTCATTTGGAGCACCTCGCGGGCATGGCCGGGACAGAAGTTTGCATTGCGAAAGAGGTCGACAACATCCACCGCAAAGGGGATGTGGATGACGCTTGTGTATGTCTCAAGTCCCCACACCTCGCTGCGCGTGGGATGAACAGGGACAACGGTAAAACCCATGTCCATCATCTCGCGGGCCACGCGGTCCACGGGACGATTGGGTTTGTCCACTGCGCCGACTACGGCAACGGTCTTGACCTCGCGGAGTTGGGCGGCTAGTTTTTTTTCATCAATCAGCATTATGCGTTCCTCGCTTGGGAACGTCCTTTTACAGCAATCCATTCCCATTGCCTAGTTGTTATCTTGCAAGGAGTTCCCATGTTCGAAGCCGTGTCCACCATTCCCGCCGATGAGATCGCCCGCCGCCATGCCGCCCTGCGGACCAATCTTCAGGAAGTTGCCCCGCAGGCCGGGGGAATCCTCGTGTTCTCCCGTCTCAACATCTACTATCTGACGGGGACTTCCGGCCAGGGCGTCCTGTGGCTGCCCCTCTCGGGCGAGCCTGTGCTCATGGTCCGCAAGGGGCTCAGCCGTGCCAGGCTTGAATCGGGTCTTGCCCATATCGTTCCGTTCAAGTCCTACTCCGAACTGCCCGGCCTGTGTGCCGATGCGGGCAGCCCCATGACCCAAACGCTGGCCGCCGTCATGGCCGGGCTCACCTGGCAGCTCGGGACAATGCTCGCGGCCAAGCTCAAGGGATACACCATCGTGCCCGGTGATCACGCCGTGGCCCTGACGAAGATGATCAAGTCCGAGTTTGAGCTGGAGATAATGCGCCGGTGCGGCGAGAAGCACCATCGTTGCCTCCACGACATCCTGCCGGGACGGATCAGGCCGGGCATGACCGAGCGCGAAATATCCCATCTGGCGTGGGAGGTGTTCTTTGCCGAAGGTCACATGGGCATTCTGCGCATGCAGGCCCACGACGAAGAGTGTTTCCTGGGCCATGTGTCGGCCGGGGATTCCGGCAACTATCCCAGCGCCTTCAACGGTCCGCTGGGGTTGCGCGGCGAGCATCCGGCCTCGGTCTTCATGGGCAATGCGGGGACTGTCTGGCAGCCGGGCCAGCCGCTGATGCTTGATATCGGATTCCAGATCGAGGGATATCACACGGACAAGACCCAGGCCTATTTCGCCGGGCCGCAGACGGCAATACCGGATGAAATCCGCCGTGCGCACGACTTCTGCATCGAGGTGCAGGAGTGGGTGAGCGCCAACGCCAAGCCGGGGGTGACGCCGGAGGAGCTCTACGCCCGGAGCCTTGAGATGGCGGACAAGGCGGGCTTTGCCGAGGGCTTCATGGGGCTGGACGACAATCAGGTTCCCTTCATCGGCCACGGCATCGGCCTGACCATCGACGAGTTCCCGGCCATAGCCAAGGGGTTCGACCGGCCTTTGGAAAAGGGCATGACCATCGCCATCGAGCCCAAGCAGGGGATACGCGGCGTGGCCATGGTCGGGGTGGAGAACACCTTTGAGATCACCGGGAGCGGCGCGCGCTGCATCACCGGTGATACTTATGAAATGGTCGGGGTGGCGTAGGCTATCCCCTGGCCGCGGCGCGCATCATCTGCCGGACGACGAGATGGTGGAAGGGGCGTACCACCGAGAAATAGACCGGGCCGGTCCAGTGGCGATGGTTGACGACGGTGGCGACGTGAAATCTGTTGACGCCGTCCCCCAGCCATTCCCGCGCCACGAGTATGTCCGCCCTCAGATGCTTGTCCGTAATCC
>CAMYLL010000357.1 GCA_947259235.1 uncultured Pseudodesulfovibrio sp.
CGCCATCGGCCTGACCGATCCACCAGATGCCATCGGTCAGGTTTTCGATCGCCAGGGCGGCCCGCTGATAGATGCCGACCCCGTCGAGCAGGGTGGTCATGATCTTGGCGCCCGCCTTGACCCGGATGAAATATCCGCCATGGAGATTGTCGAAGGCCGACCGGGTGAACTCGTCCTTGTCCTTGTCCACCAGCGTCCAGTAGTACTCCTTGAGGCCGTCGTACTTCTTGAGCGCGTCCTTGATGTCAAGAATTTCGACACCCTCGTCGTGAGATTTGCAGTGCACGGCCGAATGGTCCATTTGCAGATAGGAGGCCGAACGATGGGTTTCGTCCGCCACGACGCCAGCCAAGAGGAGCTGATCCTTGTCTTCCTGCGAAAGAGACTTGAGGTCTGCTATGGCCTCTTGGTTCAGCCCGTCAAACGTGAATTGCGAAAGATCAACTTTGCTCATATCTCTAATCTCCACAAGGAGTTGCTAGTTCATGCAGCGCACGCACTCCTGATAGCCGTGCTCCCGGATGTGATCGAGGATATCCCTGGGCCGCCCATCGCAGCACAGGTGGCCCTTGTAGAGCACCTGGCCCCGGTCCGCGTTGACGTAATCGAGTATGTAGCCGGTGTGGGTGATGATCAGTCCGGCGGTCTTGGTGATCTCCTTGCGGGCCTTCAGGGACAGTTCGGGAGTCAGGTTGTAGTTGCCGTCCAGCACGTCGCGGGCCACCTTGCCCACCAGCTGCATGTTCTCCATGTCCACGCCGGATTCCGGCTCGTCAAAAAGCACCAGGTCAGGCTGCTGGGCCATGAGCTGGAGCAGTTCGGAGCGTTTGATCTCGCCGCCGGAGAACCCGGAATTGATGTCGCGGTCCAGAAACTCCGTCATGTTGACGGTGCTGGCCAGCAGTTCGGGGTTCACCTTACCCTTGCGCGAACACATCTCCACGAGATGACGGGTCCGCAGGCCGTGGATGGTCGGCGGCCGCTGGAACGACATGCCCACCCCAAGGCGGGCACGCTCATACATGGGAGCGTTGGTGATGTCCTCGCCCTTGAATATGATCCTGCCACGGGTCACATCGTACCCGGAAAACCCCATCAGGGCCATGAGCAGCGACGTCTTGCCCGAACCGTTGGGTCCGAACAGGATGAAGGTCTCACCTTTCTTTATTTCAAGGTTGATCCCTTTCAGGACCTCTTTATCGCCGATGTTGACATGCAAGTCTTCAATGGTCAGCATGTATTCCCTCGCTTTGAATCGATATGCAGACAGACTCTTTACTGAAGCCCGCCGTGGAAGTCCAGCTATTCATACTTCCCCGGCCCCGGCCCGGCATCGGGCTGCTGGCGACAAGACCGCGAGAAACAACCACAGCGACTCGTTCCCCGGGTCCGGACGGAGATATATATGGCGAAAAAACAACGCATCAAGGACCTGACAGGCCTCAAGGACCTCAAGCTCGGAGGCGAGGCCAGGAAGGACGCCTACTCGCTCCCCTACGCCAAACCCAAGACCCCGGAGCCGCAGACCCAGGAACCGGACGAGGACGCGGACCTGGAGCTGTTCCAGAGCGCCATGCACGGCGTCAAGCAGATGGGGGGCGACAGCGGTCGCCAGGTGGCCCCCAAGGCGGCCCCCGCCCCTGTCCAGGCGGACCTGGCCGACGACGAGGACGGCGCCTACCTCCAGCGCTTCCTTCGCGGCGAGGTGGAATTCGAACTCGAATACACCGACGAGTTCATGTACGGCTACGTGCGCGGGCTGGACATCAAGACATTCCAACAGCTCAAGGCGGGCAGCCTGAGCGTGGCCGCCCACCTGGACCTCCACGGCATGACTCTGGCCCAGGCACAGGAAAGCCTGCTCTTCTTTATCAGGGAGAGCTATCTGCAAGGCCACCGCTGCGTGCTGGTGGTGACAGGCCGCGGCATCAACTCCCCGGGCGGACAGAGCGTCCTCAGGCGCGAGGCCGAGACCTGGCTGACCCGCGACCCGCTCAAACGCGTCGTCCTCGCCTTTTGCACCGCCCAGCCCAAGGACGGCGGGGCCGGCGCACTCTATGTGCTGCTGCGCAAGCAGAAGAAAACCCAGGGCAAGATCGCCTGGGACACCATGTTCAACTGGGAAGACGCTTAATCCACACCCTGCGCGGCCATTTCTGAACGGCACGCCCACGGGTGTTGCCGCCCTAAGGGACAAGCGACTCATTTTGCACAATAAAGGGCCTCCGCCCGGATCGAGCGGAGGCCCTTGCCTTGCATGTTTTTTGGGTCACTACGCCGTGGCGGCGACCGCTTCTTCGGCAGGGGCGTTCTTGTCGGCCTTGCCGCCCTTGAGGTTGGTCAGTTCCCTGGCCATGGCCAGCTCTTCTGCCGAGAATATCTTGTTGATGTCGATGATGATGATGAACTGCTCGTTCTGCCGACCCATGCCGCGGATGTATTCCGCATTGATAGCCGCGCCCATCTTCGGTGCGGGCTCGATGGTATCGGGCGTCATCTCGAATACCTCGCGAACGGAATCCACAAGGGCTCCCATCACGGTGAACTCGCCGTCGAACTCGATCTCGACGATTATGATGCAGGTATCAACGGTATCCTCGCTCTTGGACATACCCAGCTTCTGACGCATGTCCACAACGGGCACGGCATGACCGCGCAGGTTGATGACCCCGCGCATGAATTCCGGCGTCCTGGGGATTTTCGTGATGGAGGTCAGTTCCAAAACCTCCCTGACTGTCCCGATGTCCAAGGCGAAGATTTCCTTGCCCAAAGTAAATGTCAAAAACTGATTGATATCTTTCAATACGTCTTCAGACATGATATCTCCCCCGAAAGATTGAGGATTGTAACAAAAAATTTGTTCCCGCCATCCACCGGCCCCCGCTGGGCGAAGACCCGGCTAGCGAACCGCGACCCTGCGGCTGATTACTTGTTTAGCCAACACACGCGTGAAAAACCATTATAATTACCAACCAAGCATGTACACTCTACCTCTTCACCGGACAAAACTGAATAGGGCAAGGGCACATTTTTCATAAAGTTCATGTTGTTGACCTTTTTTTTGAAAAAGTGATTGACAAGTTACCCCCCTCGCAGATAGTTACTCCCTTCGCGTCGGGATGTAGCGCAGTCTGGGAGCGCACTTGAATGGGGTTCAAGGGGCCGGAGGTTCAAAT
>CAMYLL010000358.1 GCA_947259235.1 uncultured Pseudodesulfovibrio sp.
CCCATGGGCAGGGCCAGGCTCGGCAGGCCGCAGAGGTTGGCCACGGCCATGTAGGCGCCGATCTCCACGGGCCCGGGCTCCTCGAAGGCGTGAGCCGGGCACGGCGTGGCGGGCGCGGCCGGAGCTGGGCAACGCCATGGCGCGCATGGACGGGGCCAGCGGCCGCACCCACTGCCTGCGCGCCTTTGTGGTCACGGCCACCAATCCGAAATCCATCGCCTTTTTCTGCGCCTTCCTGCCGCAGTTCATTTCCCATTCCGCGCCGGTCCTGCCGCAGATTTTTCTGCTGGGCCTGACATTTGTCTCACTGGCCGTGGTCAACGCCGCCCTCTATGCGCTGCTGGCCGTGCGGGCGCGCCAGTTTGTGGCCAGCCCCCGGGCCATGACCATGGTCAACCGGGCGGGCGGCACGGCCCTGATCGGCGCGGGACTGATCACGGCGGCCCTGCGTCGCTGATCCGGGCAGCCTGATTCACGGGGGTTGCCCGTTGGGTGCATTCCATCATGAATGACGAAAAGCCCCGGCGCGCCGATCAGATGGCGGGCCGGGGTTGTCTCGTTGGCTGGTGCTGTCCGGGGTGTCGGTCAGTCGGAATCGGTCGAGGTGACGGGATCGCGTCCGGCCAGCATGCGACGGTAGTATGAAAGGCACAGGCAGGTCATGGGCAGGGCGATGAGCAGGCCCAGGAAGCCGAGCAGCTTGCCCCACACGGACAGGGAGAGCAGGATCAGCCAGGGCGACAGTCCCAGGCTCTTGCCCTGGATCTTCGGAATCAGGACGATCTCCTGGATGGCC
This sequence comes from uncultured Pseudodesulfovibrio sp., assembly GCA_947259235.1. Taxonomy (GTDB): domain Bacteria; phylum Desulfobacterota; class Desulfovibrionia; order Desulfovibrionales; family Desulfovibrionaceae; genus Pseudodesulfovibrio. Next base: position 797 of record CAMYLL010000358.1, read on the forward strand.
TGGACCACGGCAAAGACCGCCAGGACCAGGGCGATGCCGATCCACGGGGCCTGGCCCGCCTCCAGGGAATCGAGCCCGGCCAGGATCACGGCGGGGATCAGGCCGAGGGTTCCCAGGTAGGGCGCGATGTTCAGGATGCCGATGAACATGCCGAGGATCACGGCCATGGGCAGGCCGATGATGCCGAAGCCGACGGACAGCAACGCGCCCACCAGCATGGCGATGATCACCTGGCCGCGAAAGTACAGGCTCATGGTCCGCTCGAACTCGCCCAGGAACGCCGTGGCGCTGTCGCGGTAGCGCTCGGGCAGGTAGTCCTGCCAGCTTTCCCTGATCCGGCAGAAGTCGGCCAGGAGAAAGATCATGTACAAAAGAATGATCGCCAGCCCGAGGACTCCGGTCAGCAGGTTGGCCGTGCCGCTGAGGAAGCCCTTGACGCCGGGCACGAGCTTTGCGGTCATGCCGCGCGCCGCGTTCAGCGCGTTCTCGCCGGAGATCATGGCGCGCAGGTCGTCGCTGCGGGCGACGGACCTGAGCCACTCCCAGACGCTGTCGGGCACGTATTCCCTGGCCCGGCGGGCGAGGTCCGCGTTGTCCGCCAGGTTGGAGAGCACCCGGCCCAGGTGCGAAAATTCCGCAGTCATCATGGGAACCACGATCCAGAACAGGGCGGCCAGGCAGGCCAGCAGCCCGATGACGGTGAGGGCCACGGCCAGCCAGCGGTTGCGCACGGCGCGCTCGATACGGCTGGTCAGGGGGTTGAGCATGTAGGCCAGGAGCAGGGCGACCACGAAGGGGATCAGCGCGCTCGACAGGAAGCCGAGCATCCAGACCAGCCCCACCAGGAGCGATGCCCCGAGGACCATGCGGACCACGCTGTCCAGAGTGTACGGTTTGTCGGGGAACATGGGGACCATCCGGTGATAAAGGTTGTGATTTTCCCTTTCCTATCAGCCCCGGGAGCTTTGGACAACCGTTGCACGGGCCGTGCGGCGAAGGAAGGCTTCTCTTGCCCCCGGCGGCTGGGCATGGCATCACGGACAGCATGATGCGTCCGTCCCTGTTCCGCCTGTTCGCCTGTTTTCTGCGCCTGGGGCTGACCGCCTTTGGCGGCCCGGCCATGGTTCCCTATATCCGGGCCATGGCCGTGGAGCGCGAGCGATGGCTGAGTGAGGGGAGCTTCCGCCTGGGCATGTCCGTGGCACAGATCATCCCCGGGGCCACGGCCATGCAGATGGCGGCCTATGTCGGCCTGCGCAGCCGGGGCGGTGCTGGCGCGCTGGTGGCCTATGCCGGGTTCGGGCTGCCCGCCTTCCTGCTCATGGTGGCCCTTTCCGCTGCCTATTTTTCCGCCAGCCAGGTTCTGTGGGTGTCGAGCCTCTTTGCCGGGCTGCAGGTCGTGGTGGTGGCGTTGATCCTCAGCGCGGCCATCGACTTCGCCCGCGCCTATCTGGACTCCCTGGCCGCCAAGCTCCTGGCCTGCGCCGCGGGCATCTGGCTCGCCCTGCACGGCAACCCGATCCTGGCCCTTGTGGCGGTCTGCGCCGTGAGCCTGCTGGTGTTCCGCGACGAGGCAGGCGGTGCGCCGCCCGACGTGGAGCCGGTTCCGGGCCGTCCGCTGCTGTCTGCCGCGGTGTTCCTGGTTTGCCTCCTCGCCTTTGTGGCCGTGCTCCATGCCTGGGACCCGCGCCTGTTCTCCCTTGGCGTGCTCATGATCCGCGTGGACTGCTTCGCCTTTGGCGGCGGCTACGTGTCCGTGCCGCTCATGCTGCACGAGGTGGTGGAGGTGGCGGGCTGGCTCACAAGCGGCCAGTTCATGGACGGCATCGCCCTGGGGCAGGTCACGCCCGGTCCCATCGTCATGACCGGATCCTTCGTGGGCTATGCCCTGGACGGGCTGGCGGGCGCGGCGGTGGCTACGGTATGCGTGTTCACCCCGTCCCTGATTTTCCTGTGCGCGGCCACGCCCTTTGCGGACAGGCTGGTGGCCTCGCCCCTGGCGCGGCGCGCGCTCAAGGGCAGCCTCGTGACCCTGGTCGGGCTCATGGCCGGGGTGGCCGCCCGGTTCGGCCTCGCCGTGGCGTGGGACCTTCCCGGCGTGGTCCTGGCCCTGCTGGCCCTGCTGGCCCTGCGGCTGCGCGTGGACATCCTTTGGGTGGTCATGGGCGGGGCACTGGCCGGGTTCGTCTTTCTTCGCTAGGATTCATTCCGTCCCGCTTTTCACCACTCCCTCTTTCCTCACCATCTCGCCCTTTCGGGCCACTGGATTCCACTAGGCGGGAGCCGCGCGCACGGCGCGCGTGCGCCGGACACGGGTCGGCCCGCCTGGCAAGGTGCCTGGCGGGCCGATTGGGTGGAGGTGAGAG
>CAMYLL010000359.1 GCA_947259235.1 uncultured Pseudodesulfovibrio sp.
ATTCGCTGAGGGCGGCGACTGGGGAATCCTTCCCGGTCGCCGCCTCTTTCATGGTTCAAAGGGAAAAAATCACCCTGCCGCACCGTCTTCGGTTGACCGGGGCCGATCTCAAAAGATAGGATATTACCATGACTATTGATGTACGATGCTTCGCAACACTGGCCCAATACCTGCCCGAAAACTCCACCGAGTATCCCGTGGCCCCCGACGAGACAGTCAGATCTCTTCTGGCCAAACTCGGCATACCGGAGAAGGACGTCGCGCTCATGTTCATCAACTCGGCCCGCGCATACTTCGAAAGCGAGATACATGACGGGGATCGGGTCGGCATATTCCCTGCCGTCGGAGGCGGCTGATTCATGCCCGACTCGCCAGAGCACGCCATCAGCCTCCGCGCGGTCAGCGATCTCTTGCCAACGGGAGGCGTAGGAAAAACCATCCTGCCGGATGCCGTGGCCGACATTGCCGACAACGCCAAGCTACCGGGCTGGGACATTGAAGCCCGGGCTCTGGGGCTTGGCATCATCCCCACGCGCTATCTGCGAAACATGGACACCATCTCGGCGACAGATCAGGCCCGCCTGCTCTCGTCACGCGTGGCCCAGGTGGGACTGGGCGGTCTGGGCGGAACCCTCTTCGATCTGTTCCTGCGAGCCGGAGTCGGCACGCTCCGAGTGGCGGACGGCGATGCCTTTGAGGCAAGCAACCTCAACCGCCAGGCCCTGGCGACCAGCGACACGCTCGGAAAGAAAAAGACAACGGCAGCCCTGGCTTCAGCCAGACGCATCAACCCGTCAGCAACAATAGATGCCAGAACCGAATTCCTGACCGACAAGACGCTTTTGTCGTTCCTCAGCGGGTGTAACCTTGCCGTGGACGCCCTGGGTGGACTTGAGCACCGCCTTGCCTTGCAGAAAGCCGCAGCAGAAGTAGAAATCCCTTTGGTGACAGGGGCCATAGCCGGATGGACCGGTTATGTTGGCGTTGTCCTACCCGGCCAGCCCGGCCCGGCCCAATTCATGGGCCACGACAACGGCGCAGAGGAAAAACTCGGATGCCCCGCACCGTCAGTGTCCGTAATGGCATCCCTCATGGCAGTGGAAGCGATCAAGATTCTTTCAGGTTCTCCTTCGTCCATCGAAGATCGCATCCTTGTCATCGATTTGAAAAAACTCACCTTTGATACCGTTTCCCTTTAGCTCCCATGCTCCCTGTGCCAGACCGTGGCGAATTGTGTCGGTGTTGACTTAATTCGTTCAATACTGCATATGCTTATGCAGGGATATTGGAGTGATACTTGGGCTATTGCCCTGACCCACAGCGAACACAGTGTGATCATGAAAAAACAAGACACAGCCACCATTCGACTCAGAATCTGGATCGAACAGGACAACGAAACCTACATCGGCATCGGCAGCACGCTGCTGCTGCAGCACATCGAAAAGCTCGGGTCCCTGCGCAAGGCGGCCGAGGAGCTGGGCATGTCCTATCGAAGGGCATGGGGAAAGCTCAAAAACGCCGAGGCTCGCATAGGCTACCCGCTGGTCGAGAAGGTCCGAGGTCAGGGCCAGCGTTTCACCCTTTCACCTAACGGCAAGGAACTGATGGACAGATTTCTCCATTTTTATCTCGATGTCGAAAACTACGCTGCACAGCGGGCGTCAGAAGTGCTGGGCATGGATGTCGAGAAGGCTGGTGAATTCTATCGTGACGACACGGAGTAACATTTTCGAGGCCTTTTCCCCGATGCAACACGTCAAAACTTGAGGAGAATTTTATGAAACGTATTCTTGGATTCGTGGTGTGCTCCCTGCTCACCCTGGCTCTGGCTTTACCCGCATTCGCTGGCAAAACCCTGATGATGGCCACCACCACCAGCACCGCCAACACAGGACTGCTCGACGAACTTATCGTGCCCCAGTATCTGAAAGACACCGGCGTGGAGATCAAATTCGTGGCTGTCGGCACTGGCAAGGCCCTCAAAATGGCCGAAGGTTGTGATGTGGATGTCGTGCTCGTGCACGCCCCCGCCGCCGAGCAGAAATACGTGGACTCCGGCGTGCTCATCGACCGCACCGAGCTTATGTATAATGATTTCGTCATCATCGGCCCCGCATCCGATCCCGCAGGCGTCAAGGGCATGAGCGTCACCGACGCCCTCAAGGCCATCGCCGCCAAGCAGGACGTATTCGCCAGCCGCGGCGACAACTCCGGTACCCACAAGAAAGAACTCTCCCTGTGGAAGTCCGCCGGACTGCCCATCCCCGAGAAGGACGCCTGGTACGTCCAGACCGGCCAGGGCATGATCGCCACCATCAATATCGCCGCGGAAAAGAACGGCTACACAATGACCGATCGCGGAACCTTCATCAAATACGCCGACACCAAGGGCGGCAACCCGCCGCTGGTGGTCCTGGTCGAAGGCGACAAGGTCCTGTTCAATCAGTACAGCGCCCTGGCCGTGAATCCCGAACACTGCAAGGACGCCCAGTATGAACTGGCCAAGCAGTACATCGCATGGATGACAACCCCGGCCGTCCAGGAGGCCATCGGCGACTTCAAGCTGCTTGGCAAGCCCCTCTTCACCCCCAACGCGAAATAGTTCGCATACGCCCATTACCCGGGGGGAGGCAGCACATGCTTCCCCCCGGTTTTTAACGAGCACCAATGGACTATCTACTCCAAGGATTCCTCCAGGGATTCGTCCTCATCTTTTCTGGCGACAGCGAGACTTACTCTGCCATATGGGCCACGGTGGGCGCGTCCACCATGTCCATGGTCTGCAGTCTGGCCATAGGCATCCCGCTGGGGTTCCTCCTCGGATACAAGAGCTTTCCGGGCAAATGCGTCGTACGCACCATGGTGGACACACTCCTGTCCTTTCCCACAGTGGTCATCGGCCTGCTTGTCTATGCCTTCCTGACCCATCGCGGCCCTCTCGGGTCCACCGGCCTGCTCTTTTCCCTCCCGGGCATCGCCATGGGCCAGACCATCCTCGGCCTGCCCATAATCATCGCCATGACCGCCACGGCGGTGGAGGCCCTGGACAGGCGGCTTTCCATTACCCTTATCACCCTCGGGGCAAACTCGCGACAGATACTCTGGGCCACTGTGGTCGAGGCCCGTTTCTCCATCATGCTCGCTGCGGTCGCC
>CAMYLL010000360.1 GCA_947259235.1 uncultured Pseudodesulfovibrio sp.
AAAAGGCGTCGGAGCATCGGTGGTCCTCATTTAGTTGACTCAGGACTGAGTAAACCAAAAACCGGCGCGAAACAAGAGCGCAGCCGGGAAAAAGAGAAAAGGAAACCAGGGAGACAGGACCGAAAACAGAAGGGCGGCAGGAAAACCCGCCGCCCTTCGCATTGTTCATGAATGGTGAGTCTATTCTTCTTCGCCGCCCTTCTTGTGGGCCGCGATGACCTTTTCCGCTTCCTGGGGCGGGCACTCCTCGTAGGAGGCAAACTCCATGAAGAAGGTTCCCTGACCGCCGGTCATGGAGTTGAGGTCTGGGGCGTACTTGAGCATCTCGGCCATGGGCACGTGGGCCTTGACCTCGGTGATGCCTGCCTGGGAGTCGGAGCCGAGCACCTTGCCGCGCCGGGACGACAGGTCGCCGATGACGTCGCCCATGAATGAATCGGGGACAGCCACGGTGACAAGCATGATAGGCTCAAGCAGGGCCATCTTCGCCTTCTCGCACGCCTTCTTGAAGGCCAGGGAGCCGGCGACCTTGAAGGCCATTTCCGAGGAATCGACGGAGTGATAGCTGCCGTCGTACAGCTCGATCTGGAAATCGATAACCGGGAATCCGGCCAGCACGCCCCTGGCCGCGCTCTCCTGCACGCCCTTGTCCACCGCGGGGATGAACTGGCGCGGGATGGAGCCGCCGACGATCTTGTCCAGGAACTCGTAGCCTTCGCCGGAAGCCCTGGGAGACACATGAATCCAGCAGTCGCCGAACTGTCCGCGTCCGCCGGACTGCTTCTTGTGGCGTCCCTGAATCTCCCGGGCGCCGGCCTTGAACGTCTCGCGGTACGGAACCTTGGGCGTCTTGAGGATGATCTCGGTCTTGTAGCGGCGCTTGGCCTTTTCCACCGAGACCTCGATATGGTTCTGGCCCATGCCCGAGAGCAGGATGTCCCCCGTCTCCTCGTCGCGTGCCAGGGTCAGGGTGATGTCTTCATCGAGCAGCTTGGCCACTGCGGCGTAGACCTTGTCCTCCTCGCCCTTTTCGGCCGGAGCCAGGGCAAAGGTGATGAGCTGGGGCGAGATGTCGGGCTTCTTGAGAACAAAGTTGCCCTTCTCGGCCACCAGGGTGTCGCCCGTGGAGGTGTTCTTCAGCTTGGCAAGGGTGACGATGGAGCCGGGGCCCATGACGGTCTTGGCCGGAGTCTGCTCCTTGCCGTTCATGAGCAGGAGCTGTCCCACGCGCTCCTTTTCGCCGTTGCTTGCGTTGAGCAGCGAAGAGTCGGGCTTGAGCTCGCCGGAAAGGACGCGGACAACGGTCAGCTGTCCGGCAAACGGGTCGGCCAGGGTCTTGAACACGAAGCAAGCCAGCGGTTCGTCGGGAGAGCTGGCGCACTCGCCCTCTTCGCCCTCCCACGCCGCATGAGTCAGGGGGCCGGGCAGCAGGTTCTGCACGGTATCGAGGATCATCTGGCCGCCCTGGTTGTTCAGGGCGGAGGCGACAACCACGGGAACCAGCTCGCCAGCGGCAACACCGGCCTGCAAACCCTTGGTGATATCCTCGGGCGACAGCTCGCCTTCCTCAAGGTATTTCTCCATCAGGTCCTCGTCGCTCTCGGCGATGTTCTCGACCATTGTCTCGCGCAGGATTTCCACCTCCTCCGCGATATCGTCGGGTACAGCCGCCTCGGAAACAGTGCCGTCCGCGCCGAACATCAGGGCCTTGCCGGACATCATGTCCACCACGCCCTTGAATTCTTCCTTGCTGCCTATGGGGTAATAGAGCAGGGCAGGCCGGGCGCCCAGGGCGTCGGAGATGCCTGCGAAGGCCGTGTCGAACTCGGCCCGGTCGCGGTCCATCTTGTTGATCACGATCATGGCGGGCAGCCCCTTGCCCTGGATCTGGGACCACACCTTGCGGGTCTGCGGCTTGACGCCGTCCACGGCGTCGATGACCAGGACCACGCCGTCGGCGGCCGTCAGGGCGTAGGAAAGATCGCCGGAAAAGTTGGAATCACCGGGAGTGTCTATGAGAAAGTGGTCGTTCTTCTTCCTCTTGTAGGTGGAAAAACCGGGCTGCGTGGAGCCGCGGCGCTTGATTTCCTCGGGTTCGTAATCGAGAACGGTGGCGCCGTCTTCGACCTTGCCGAGCCTGTTAATCACGCCGGCGTTGAAAAGAAGCATTTCGGCAACAGTGGTCTTGCCACTGCCGCCGTGACCGACGAGTGCGTACGTTCTCTGTGTTTTCAGGTCAGGCATTCTCTACTCCACTAATATTTATTGGTTTTTCCTATGATCAGGGGAACCTCCGACCCCATGGCATCACTGGCACTTGGTTTTTCACAGGTTTAGTCCTATAGGAAGAGCAACGCGAGATTGTCAAGGGGGCCAACTCGAAAAAACCGGCCCCATTACACTGAAATCCAACACGTTTTTTACATTTTCGTGACAGTCGGCCTATGTACCGCTCCTCAGGGCAGAAAAGCCGCTTCATATAAACATTCAGGAGCACCCAGTGCAGCTTTCACACGAGATCGTGACCGCCCCGGCGGACGCCATACGGGACGGAGGTTCCCACCTTTTCTGGGCCTGTGAGCCCTCACCGGCGCTGAGCGGATCAATCAGGGAGCTGGGACAGGCCCAGCCTCTTCTCGTCCACGAGACACAGGACGGGCTCTCGCTCATCGCCGGACATGCCCGGCTGGCCGCCCTGCGCGCCCTGGGCCAGCCCGCCATGGCCCGGCTGGTGATCGCGCCCACCCCCACGGATCTCGGCATCCTCTATATGACGGACAACGCCCTGCGCCCCCTGGACGACGCCATGCGCCTGGCAGCCCTGCGCTACTTCGCCCCCCTGATGAACGCCCCCTCGCTGGCGGCGGACATCCTGCCCCGGCTGGGCGTGCGGCCCGGGAGCAAGGACGCCAAGCTGCTCCTCGCCTGGCTCGACATGCCAGCCGACTGGCAGGCGCACCTGGCCGCAGGGCGCGTCCCCCTGGCCGCAGGCGCGCCCCTGGCCGCCATGGACGACGCCGACAGAGCCGCCGTCGAGCCGCTCTTTGCCGAGCACTCCTGGTCCCGCTCCAACGCCGTGAACATGCTGACATGGCTCTTCGAGACCGCCAGGATGACGGGCAGCCCCCTGGCCGTCTCAAAGAGCCATGTCA
>CAMYLL010000361.1 GCA_947259235.1 uncultured Pseudodesulfovibrio sp.
GCTCGTTGGGGCTGATGTCGCCCATGTACAAGGCGATGTGGGTCTTGCCGTCGGTCTCTGACAGGAAGGCCGCGCTCTTGAACTCGCCCCAGCGGGTGGGGAGTTTGGCCTCGGCGACCTTGGTCACCGAGTAGCCGCCGAACGTCATGCGGTAGGCGATGAGGTCGGCCACGGAGCAGATCTTGAGGTCGTGCTTCTTGGCATATATTTCGAGCTCGGGCATGCGGGCCATGCTGCCGTCCTCGTTCATGATCTCGCAGATGACCGCGGCGGGTTTGAATCCGGCCAGGCGGGCGATGTCGGATCCGCCCTCGGTCTGTCCGGCGCGCACCAGGACGCCGCCGTCCTTGGCGCGCAGGGGAAAGATGTGTCCGGGGGTGACGATGGAGCTCTGGTCCGCCCCGTCGGCCACGGCGGCCAGCACGGTGGTGGCGCGGTCCTTGGCCGAGATGCCCGTGGTCACGCCTTCGCGGGCCTCGATGGAGACCGTGAAGTTGGTCCCGAAGCCGGACTCGTTCTTCTTGGCCATCAGCTCCAGGCCCAGCCCGTCGGCCATGTCGTTGCTCATGGGCAGGCAGATGAGCCCACGGCCGTGGGTGGCCATGAAGTTGATGATCTCGGGGGTCACGGCCTCGGCGGCGCAGACGAGATCGCCCTCGTTCTCCCGGTCCTCGTCGTCCACCATGATGACCATTTTGCCCTGGCGGATATCCTCAATGGCTTCTTCAATCGTGCACAGTGCCATGTTCAAAGTACCTCGTTATTCTATTTCCCGCGCGGGACGTCGGGTCGAATCCCGTTGCCCGCTCGCGCGGAACCACACTACTTACCGCAAATGGTCCCGCTGGGAAAGGGGAAAATTCCAGCCTGAAAACCCTGTATATGCAGTATGATGGCGGCGTCGCGCCTGATAGCGGCGGTGCGGTCCGGCCCGGTTGGGGCGGGGCCGGTCAGATCAGGCTGGGCTGGATGGCGGCCTCCGGCCTGTGGACGCAGACCCTGTTGCGTCCCTCGCGCTTGGCCCGGTAGAGCGCCTTGTCGGCGCTGCGGATGAGCTGGTCACGGGTGCGCCGGGCTGCGGGCAGGCTCTTGAGGGAGGCCACGCCCGCGCTGACCGTGACCTTGATGGACGGACCGTCCATGAACAGATCGTTGACTTCCATCACCACCCGGAGTTTTTCCGCCGCCCGGGCCGCCTCGTTTGCGTCCATGCCCGGGATGAGCACGGCGAACTCCTCGCCGCCGTAGCGGGCCACGAAGTCTGAGGTGCGCAGGTTGGCGGTGAGCAGCCGGGCCACCTCGGCCAGCACCGTGTCGCCCACCGGGTGGCCGAAGGTGTCGTTGACGCGCTTGAAGTGGTCGATGTCCAGCATGATCAGGGAGAGGTCTGAGCCGTAGCGCAGGGAGCGATCCATCTCTTCCTCAAGGCGTTCGAAGAAGCGGCGGCGGTTGGCCAGTCCGGTCAGCTCGTCGGTGACGGCCATGTCCGCCAGGGTCTGCTGTGCCTGTTTGAGCTGGCGCATGAGCCTGATGGAGAAATAATAGAAGCAGGCGAGGACCACGGCCGTTGCGGCGGCGATCAGGCACATGCCCAGGATGTGGTTGGAGGTCATGGCCTGTCTGAAGCCCGTTATGTCCATGGTCAGGCTGATGCCGCCGCGGATGTCGCCCTCGGCATAGCCCTGGGTGGCGTGGCATTGCAGACATTCGGCAGTGGTCACCAGGGGGATCATGTAGCGGAAGAAGGTTCTGTCGTCGCGTGTTTCCTCGGCGTAAATCTCGCTTTCGCCTGTCTCGAAACGGAGCAGGGCGGCCTGTTCAAAGTCGTCGGTCCTGTTGTTTGGGTTGAGAGGCCTGAGGCTGGTCAGGTTGAAGGCGAAGTGGCCGTTGTCCGGGCGCAGCAGGGAAATCTCGCGGGTCATTATGGCCGGGTTGCGCAACGTGAAGACGCGCCCGTCCCGTGTGGCGACGTCCGGGTTTGTCAGGAACGGGTTGGATTCAACTCCCTGTCTTTTCTCCACATAGACGCCGCCGTACATGGAGTTCCAAAGGCGGGTCAGGACGATCCCGTCGATCTGGGTGCGGGCGTCGGCCAGGATGTGCCGCCGGACAAGGGTCTTGTCGCGCTGGAATACGCCGATGTAGAGGCCCACGGCAAAGATCGCCACCACCAGGCTGACCTGGAGCAGGAACAGCCGCCATGCGTGGGAGCGTTTATTGTGGTTTTGCTTCATGGGCGCAACGGCTCCGTTTGCCGGTTTGGACAAGGCGGGCGGGCGGATGCCGTCCCATCTCATCTATAGAGGCAACCGGTATCAAATGGAAGCCGCGGCCGATTATAATATCTGGAGGCCCCCGGTGGAACAGAGCAGGTCGGCCATGGGCGCGCCCGGCATGCATACGGGGTATTCCCTCTCGCTGGACAGCCAGTCGAGGAGCCGGGCCTGTCTGTCGGACAGAGCCGATGCGTCCAGGCTGCGTCCGGCGTCGAACACGCCGACCACGTCGTCGATTACGGTCTCGCTCTGGGCGTTGACGTGCCAGTCGAGGATGTTCATGAAGTCCGCATCGTCGCGGTCGCGGTATCGCCAGCCGCCGCAGCGGGCGACCACCAGCCTGCGCGAGACGCAGACGCACAGGGGGTCCACGTTGCCCGGCCGGACCGCATGGCCGGAGCCGGACCTGGGCAGAAAGGGCGTCTCGTAGGCGAGCTGCGTGTCGATGCGGCCGATGATCAGCTCGGTGTCAAAGTGTTTCATGTACAGGCGCAGGGCCTGGGGCTTGATCACGTTGTCGTCGTCAAGATAGATGAGCTTGTCGCCTTGGGCGAGGTGGGTAAGCAGGCCGCGGATGCCGTTGCCGCCGTTCCTGTCCGCCGGCAGATTCATGCCGCGCACGGTATATTTCGAGATCGGGCATTCGCCCTTGATCCCGTCGAAGCCTATGAGAATCTCCACCTGCCCCGTGTCCAGCCCCGCGAACCGGGCGGCCTGTTCCACCGATTCTACCGCCTTGGCCAGCGCCTTGGGCCGGTTGCCTGCGCTGGGCGTGATTACCGAAAAGAGTATATCGCCGTCCCTGGCCATATCCTGTCTCCCTCCCCGCGTCCCTGCGGGTTTGAAGGGTCTCCCAACCCCGTA